>CAYOQW010000225.1:0-2714 GCA_964406175.1 uncultured Candidatus Saccharibacteria bacterium | reverse complement strand
CCATAACAGTGCCTTGCCGGAAATGGCTGAGCTGACCCAGGCCGACCATGCGTTCTGGGATCTCGTTTCCTTTCAGCTGAGATCGGAGCCAGGTCAGACCGAACTGATCAGCTTTGTGGAAGACTGCCTGGCAGGTCCAGACCAGAGGATCCTGGACTGGCTGCTCACCTGTGCTTCCGAGCGGCTGCCCGCTCAGCTGCTCAATGCCGGCCGGGCGGATCTGGCTGAACGGTTCCGTATCGCGGCGCTGGCTGCTGCCCGCATCAGGCTCACCGATGATCAGCACCGGGTCGATACCCGGTTCAAGGCGGTCTGTTCGCTCGCTGCACAGATGCATCGCTCAGGGGAGACGACCGACCACCGGTATCTGGACCGCATGCTCGAGGCGTTCATGCACAAGGTGCTGCATGATCACGAGGATCCTGAGAATCTCGAATCGATCGCGCACTATGCCACCCATGTCCCGCTGGAACTGTTGACCGCGATGGGCAGCACTGATATGGTCAGGTACAAACAGCAGGGGATCAGATCGAATATAACCGCTGAGATCTATCTGGAACTGTACCACGTGCTTGCCTGTCTGGAGTCACCGGACAGTGAGGTGAGCCAGCTGTTCGGCACATCCTCCAGCCTCGAGAGCGTCGAGCAGTTCGACCGATTCGTGGCCGAAGTGCTCTCGGCCCGGTCAGGTGACAGGACCTCCGTGCAGCTGCTGCTCTATGAACTGGGCGCTTCAGTCAGACAGCAGAGTAGCGATCCTGATCCAGCCCGGCATGCACAGTATCTGGAAATGTTCCGGCACGCGCTCCAGGCGGGCATCAAACACTTTGCAGAGCAGGCGGACCACGTCGGGATCCTGGAGCTGGACCTGCTGTTCAAATGGACCTCCTTCGTGGACATTCCGGAGCTGCAGACCATCGTACATGATGCCGTACGGCTTGCCTTGCCGGCGCTGGAGATAGGGACAGCCAGGAACGCAGAGAGTGAAGGGCTGGTGGAAGAGGTCCGCTGTTTTGACGCCTGCTGCCGGCAGGGTGAATACCGTCAGGCCGTCCGTATCCTCACCCGGGTCTGGAAGACCGCCCCGAAATATACTCCAGGTCTCGGCTTTGAGCCCAGCCCGGTTTTTGACTTTGAACATTCCCATCCCCTGGGATCCGGCTATGATCTGGTCCGGGCATTGAGCAGCTGGCTCACGCTGGAGCGGGACCAGGAGACCGGGAGCAGGGTCGCAGAGCCAGACCGTGAAAGCGGTCAGAGTCTGTTTGATATCTATGTGCATGAGTGTCCGTCGGAGGTGAAAGCCTATCTCGATCCGCACCTCGTGCGCATGTGGGCGCATCGGGATACGTTTGCACCGGACCTCACCTATCAGGCCTATCTCAGGATGCTTGGAGAAATGAAGAGTCCAGGGGTGCTGAGCTGGTATGCGATCTGGCTCAATGGAGATCAGAACCGTCCGGATGGTGATGGTGATCTGATCAGGTCGATGGCCGAGGGCATCGTGGAAGGCGACTATCTCTCAGGCATGGTCCGCTTCGCAGCCCGGCTCGTGAGTGAGCGCCCGGATGAGCTGGGTGTGCTGGGGAGGCACCTGCTGGAACTCTCGGAAGACGGCCTGATGGCGCTCACACCAGCGGAACTGGCAGACAATCTGCAGGTGTATCTCGGATTCGAGGGCCTCAGAGCCGATGAAGGAGCGTACCATCTCCTGCTCTCTCTGCCGGGCAGGATGCGACAGGGACTGGCTGATGAGCTCATCGCCCGCTCGATCACCCTCTACCGGTTCAGCGACGGGCAGGAAGCTGCAGCCTGGCATGTCGAGCTTGCGGCCATGCTGACCGGCCAGGCCGCGGAGATCAGTCAAAAGGGACTGACTGATGCTTACTCGTTCGCGCAGGCCACAGGGGATACCGCGACCATGGAGGAGATCGACAGGGTCTCAGCGTCCACCGTAGACATATCATATGACGTTCTGGCCCGGGCTTTTGAAGAAGCGTTCGTTGTTCGAGACCTCGTCACCTGCGAGGCGGTCAGTTATGCAGGAGTGACCGTGAGCGGACGGCACGGCTTGGCCCTAGAGGCACAGAAATGGAGCGACCTGTACTGGACCATCAGATACGCGAGAGAGCACGGGGCGGAAGCGTCGCTCGATGAAATGACCACTTGTGGATTGGAGTCGATCATGGAAAAGGCACGCGAAGTGCTCGCCTTGACCGGGGTGCTGTCTACCGAGAAATATGGACTGGCAGGGCTCGGTGGTCTTTTCGCCAGGCCGCTGCTCGATGCCGCGGTCCAGCAGCATCCGTCATCGGAGGTGCAGGTGCTCGCCGGGGTGGTGCGGCTGTCAGAGTTCTGTGTCCGGCCATGGGAGCAGTCCAAAAGTGGTCTGCCGATCCTCGCGGACGAGGCTGTAGCAGATGGTTTCTGGCCGCTAGCCTGGACCAGCTCAGCGGTCAGGCCGGAGCTGCTGTTCCACCTGCTCTCAGAGAGAGCGGCGCATGATACGTTCCAGCGGGGGCAGGAGGGTTTCAGACGGGCACTATACCATTTTCTCCTCTCGCGTTCACCGGACACCCGGATCGAGGAGTCGCTCGACGCACGTACGACCATGCAGAGTTCGATGCTCGGCTCACTCTACGAGGAGGTGGTCAAGCAGCACCAGGAGGAATTCGGGCCGGCGTTCGGTTTTTTCATGACGATCGATCAGGACC
>CAYOQW010000224.1:0-2723 GCA_964406175.1 uncultured Candidatus Saccharibacteria bacterium | reverse complement strand
GGTGAGATCATACAGTCTGGTGTAGAGATAGCTGTCCCCAGTACTTTCATTGTCGAGCGGAAAGGAATGGACGTCCAATGCTATGTATGCTTCCGGTAATTGCTGTTGTGCCAGTACCTCGGGTGTTGCATTGTAGTGGAGCGGCTGGAGCCGGTTGAACACTCTACCGACGCTGGGCCATAGACCGATGATCACCAGGACGAGACCATAACTCGCCCAGATCCGCCAGCGATGCTTTTTCATCGACGGGTCAGACGCCCTGATCACCTGGCTCTTTAAAGTACGGAATTTGATCAATTTGATCAGACAGACGCCGACGAGTACGCAGATCGTTGAAAGGCATCCGAAGAAGAGTGTGAAAACGCCCAGGATAAAAGTCCAGGGGATGATAGAGAGGACAATTGCATCTATCAGGTCATACCAGCTCATCTGTTTCTGCCCAAGCCAGGTCCCAGCCCGGACTGCGGCCAGGTAGGGAAGTGATCTGACCAGTATCTGATAGGGTTCCTGGGCCGAGAGATAGGAGTCCCCGGTAATCAGATAGATAACTGCCACTGCCAGCCACCCCAGCATTTCGTAGCCGAAGAGCTGAGCGGCGGTCACGACCGGCTGGTAGTAGAACAATGGACCGATCAGGGGGATCTTTTCGTATTTCCGATGCACCATATGCAGCTGCTTTCCGATCTCTTTCGGATCGCCGAAATCCTGTTCAATTCGGTCTGTGACGGTCTGTTCAGCTTTTCCCTGCAGGTTCATTTCATATTCCTTTTCAAAAAAATGGGACAACAGTTCTCGTTCTATTTCTGCTTTTTCTTTGCCGGAAAGATGTGAAGCGGCGGCGGTCTGGTGAGCGAGGGCTTTTAGTCTCGGGTCCATGGCGGTGAATCCCAAAAGTATTGTTAGATACTGGCAGGGGCAGCACTGATCAAGACTTCACCGACCGCTTCCGTGAAATCCTTCCATACCTTCACATTGGCCTGCAGCTCCCTGACACCCGAGTCGGTCAACTGATAGTACTTACGATCTGGCCGGCCTTCCTGTGCTGCCCAGCGGCTCTTGAGCAGTCCGTCCTGCTCGAGTGCGTGGAGTGCTGGATACATACTCCCTTCGCCGAATTCGAGGCGTCCGCGGCTCTGGCGGTCGATTTCTTTCACGATCTGGTAACCATACATCTCCCCTTTGAACAGAACTGCCAGGATGAGATTTTTGGTCGTTCCCTTGATCAGTTCCTTTGGATAATTCATCTGTCCCTCCCTATACCTTGTAATCCGATGCATATACATCGTAATCTAAGGTATCGAGACTGTCAATCCTTTTTTTCAGATCAGGTTAAACTGTGTTTCGTGATATTGGACTTGAGTCCGTCGCCGCTTTCCGGCATAATCCAGGTATCTGAAAATCTGTGTCCGTATCACCGGTTGGCCAGGCGATTCCTGCTTTCGCAGGAATGACAGATTTATTACTTGTCATTGAGGTCTTGAAGCGTATGTCACTTTCCATCGGTATCGTCGGTCTGCCCAATGTCGGTAAATCAACTCTGTTCAATGCTCTTACCCGGCTGAAGGCCGAGGCTTCGAATTATCCGTTCTGCACGATCGACCCCAACGTCGGCGTCGTTTCGGTCCCTGATGTACGACTCGACAAACTGGCTACGGTGGTCCATCCGCAAAAGATCGTACCGGCCATGATTGAATTCGTCGATATCGCTGGCCTGGTCAAAAACGCTCACGAAGGGGAAGGGCTTGGCAATCAGTTCCTCGGGCACATACGCAAGGTTGACGCTATCTGTCATGTAGTCCGTGGTTTTGAGGATGCCGATGTCATTCACGTCGAAGGTACCGTCGACCCGCATCGAGATATTGAAACTATTAAACTCGAATTGGCCTTGTCCGACCTGGCCATCGTGGTGAAACGTTATGACACAGCCCTGAAAGCCGCCCGTACCGGTGACAAGGTCAAGATCAGGGAGTCTGACCATCTTGCAGAGATGAAGGATGCCCTGGACAAGGGTATCTGGATCAGCGAGCTGAAGGGCTGGCAGAAAGACACGATAGACGAGGATAGGGCGGCACTCCTGAAAGAGATGACGCTGCTCACATCCAAACCGGTCCTCTATGCGGTCAACGTCGCAGAGCAGGACGTCGCCAGATTTAACTGCGATGCTTTCCGCGTCAAGGCTGGACTTCCTGCCGACGCTGTCGTGCTGGCGGTAAGTGCGCGGGTAGAGCAGGAACTGAACGACCTTTCACCGGAAGAAGTGGTCGAATACCTTGCAAGTCTAGGCCTGACGGAATCCGGCCTGGTCCGGCTCATTCGTTCCGGATACGAGCTCTTGCATCTTCTGTCCTTTTTTACTGCCGGTGAAAAAGAGGTCAAGGCCTGGACCACGTATCAGGGAGCAAAGGCACCCCAGGCAGCGGGGGTTATCCATACCGATTTCGAACGCTGTTTCATCCGGGCGGAGGTGGTGGCTTGGGATCAGCTGGTTGCAGCTGGTTCGTACCCTGCTGCAAGAGAAAAAGGCTGGATCCGCACAGAGGGCAAAGAGTACCTCATGAAGGACGGTGATACCGTGCATTTTCTGCACAGTGCCTAGGTAGAAGGCCCCAAACCGGAAGGATCCTGAGTATATAAGCGAATTTAAAGCGAAGACCTCCCAAGGAGGTCTTGTTTTTTAATTCCCACATGGTATTATATATATAGGATATTGACGTGATTTAAAA
>CAYOQW010000223.1:0-2727 GCA_964406175.1 uncultured Candidatus Saccharibacteria bacterium | reverse complement strand
GGTCTGTACAGCCTTGTGGATGAAGTACCGGAGCATCTGCTCGGTCACCTCAAAGTCAGAGACCACGCCGCTCCTCAGAGGCCGGATGGCATGTATATCGAATGGCGTGCGACCGACCATTTTCTTGGCTTCCTCGCCGATCGCCAGGATATCCTTGGTCTTCTGGCTGATCGCCACGACCGAAGGCTCTTGGATCACGATGCCGTGGCCACGGACATAGACCATACTGTTGGCCGTGCCGAGGTCGATACCGAGGTCGATAGAGAACTGTTTCCAGAAATTCGTCCAGAAGTTTGCCATAGCGGGGAACAAATAATCAATAAATCAATTGGTTTGTGTCATTCCCGCGACGAAGTCCTACGAAGTTCATCTGACGAAGGAGGAAGGCGGGAATCCAGAAAGAAAAAACAAAAGAATATGTTACCCCACTTTATGAAAGGGGGGCAGGGGGGATTTGACTAGCCCGCTATCAAATCTTTCAACGTCCCGACGATCTGGTCTCTCGCGACGAACGTGGCCTTGGGCTCGCTGCGGCCCTTCAGCTCCACCTGAGACTCCTTCAGGGTACGGCCGCTGATGACCAGACGGTACGGGATGCCGATCAGATCGGCATCAGCGAATTTGACGCCGGCGGAGACCTCGGTACGGTCATCGAACAGCACTTCAACACCAGCCTGCGTCAGTTCATCATAGAGGCGTGACGCCTCGGCACGGACTTCCTCAGCTTCCCCCAGCGATAGCAGGTGGGCCTGGAACGGTGCAATATTTTTGGGCCAGATTATACCCTTGTCATCATGATATTTTTCAACCACGGACGCCAGAGTGCGGCCGATACCGATACCGTAGCAACCCATGTAATATTGCTTCAAGACACCATCGCGGTCAGAGAACGTAGCGTTCATGAGAGATGAATAGTGATACCCGAGCTGAAAAATGTTGCCGATCTCGATACCGCGTTTCTCCTCGAGGACCTTACCCTGATGGGTATAGCCCGGCTGAGCCAGACTGATGTCGCCCTCGAACTCATGTTTAAAGTCCCTGCCATAGTTCACGTAGCGGGAATCTGTCGTCTCTTCCTTCTGGCCGCCGATGAAGTTATGGACATACTTCAGTGCATGGTCGGCTGCGTAGATCACCCGGCAGTCGCGGTCAGCAAATTTTGCCCGTCTGGGCTGGATGAACTCATGCCCCCAGCAATGAACATAACCTGTCTGGGTCCCGATGGCGGCGAGATCTTCGGGTTCAGCGTCTTCCAGCTGACCCACCAGGCCCAGGACATGCTCGAGCTTGGCCTTGTTGATCTGCATGTCGCCCCGGGTAGAAGCGATGACGATGTCGCCCTCCAGAGTGCGGTACACCACGTTCTTCAAATACCGCCAGGGAGGTTCGCCGTAGTGCTTGATATTGTGTTCCATGGTGCAGACCCATTTGGGCTGCTCGACGATGGCGAGATCCTGCAGCTCTTCGTCAGGGTTCTTCATCTCCAGATCAAAAAGTGCGACATCTTCATGAGCGACATAGGTACCGTCCTCGGTGACCAGAAAACGGCTTTCACCGCTCTCATGCTCCACCACGAACTCATGGCAATACTCGCCGCCAATGTAGCCATTATCAGCCTCAACCACCATGGTGGGCAGGCCAAGACGGTCAAAGATCCTTTTGTAAGTCTGCCACATGTTCTCATAGGCTTTTTTGAACTCGGTTTCGTCCACATCAAAGGAATACGCGTCCTTCATCATGAACTCCCGAACGCGAAGCAGCCCGCCGCGGGCCCGCATCTCGTCACGGAATTTCGAAGAGAACTGATAGAGGTTCATGGGCAGATCGCGATAGCTGAGCGTCATGCTGCGGACCACGTCGACGAACATTTCCTCGGCGGTACCGCCGAGAGCGAATTCAGCTCCTCTGCGGTCCTTGACCTTCATGAGCTCAAACCCGGCCGAACTGGTCCGGTTGGTCTCCTGCCAAAGCTCCAGGGGATGCAGAAAGGGAACGGTCATTTCCTGTGCACCGGCCCGGTTCATCTCCTGGCGGACAATGCTTTCGATCTTGTTGTGCACCCGGATGCCGAGCGGGAGGAAATAGTGCCTGCCGGCGGTGCTCTCACGCACATACCCTGCCTGATAAAGCAGCTGGTAGCTGACCGCATTGGCGTCCTTGGGGGGCTGACGCAGGGTCTTGGGGAAAAAAGTCGTATAACGCATAGGGACACTCCATAAAGCCTGTAGATTGTATCAGAAAAACCGATGCTTCAAAAGGCATGACCAGGAGGCACTCTGCGAACGCGAAACGCTCATCTTCTGAAATAAAACGACCTCATCCTGTGAAAAGGACGAGGTCGTTCGTGGTACCACCTTAGTTATACTTTGACGCTGATAAAGGAGCTACCCTGTCATTCGACTTCGCTCATGACGTCCAGGTCGGGTCAGGGTCTGATGCCGGCTTTCACCATCTACCGGCTCTCTATGATCGCGACCCCTGTGATACTGGACAGTGAACTAGACCTTGGGAGCGTCCGTGAAGCTGACCTTGATAGCTTCCTTGGCGGCTTCCTCGGCTTCGAAAAACTCTTCGGCTTTGAAACCTAGCATACCAGCAAAAAACACTGCGGGTACGACCTGTATCTTGGTGTTGTAATCGAGGACGTTGGCATTGTAGAACTGACGGGCATACGCGATCTTGCTCTCGGTGTCGGACAGCTCAGTCTGCAGCTGCTGAAATCCAGCC
>CAYOQW010000222.1:0-2732 GCA_964406175.1 uncultured Candidatus Saccharibacteria bacterium | reverse complement strand
GTACAGATCGCTCATGGACCGTCACCATCTCACCGACGCCCTCAGTTCCAAACGTTATCACTGCAAAGCAGCCGGTCATCACACCTGCCCCATTGCCCGCTTCCCCGCCACCAGCACCGCCCGTACCGGTCGAATACCCGGATGTCCTGATCAACGAGATCCTGCCCGCCCCGGCCCGGGTGGATTGGGATGGCAACGGCCTGACCAATAGCTATGATGAATGGATAGAGATTCTCAATCCTGGACCGGAACTGGTTGACCTGACAGCCTGGACCCTGCAGACAGGAACGGCCAGTACTGTTCACTCATCGGCATTGCCCACTGGTACGAACATACCTGTCTCTGGCTCGCTCGTGCTCTACCGTCTGGACACTCCGACAGTCAGAGGGACCCATCTCATACTGAACAATGAGAGCGACTGCGTTCGGCTCCTGACGCCTGCCGGCGAAGAAAAGGACCGGGTGTGCTATGCGGATATTCCCGCTGACCAGAGCTATGCGAGACTGCCGAACGCCAGCTCTGTCTGGAGTATCACCGAGCTGCCGACACCGGGCAGTGCCAACCAGATCGTTCTGGCGGCTGCGGACGCAACCGAAACTATGACCATACCCTTGATGTCCATCGACGAGGTAAAAGGGCTGCCGCTCGGTTCCACTATCCATACTACTGGACTGGTGACCGCTCTGCCCGGCCGGGTGGGGATCAATCGCATCTATATCCAGGATGACGGCGGCACCGGGATCGCAGTCGAATTAAAGGGAAGCGCGTATCCTGACCTGCATCTCGGCGACCGTGTCGAAGTCAGCTCGACCATCGAGTCCAAGTACGGAGAACTGTTCATCCGGACCGATGAGATCAATATCCTGGAACCCGAAGCGGTACCAGCTGCTCTACGCCTCAGGACCGGCACCATCGACGAAGACGTGCTAGGTATCCTGGTCCGGGTCACCGGTACGATCTCAGCCCAGTCTGGCAGCGTCTTTACGATCGACGATGGCACTGGTCAGATAAATATCGCCATCAAGACGACGACCGGCATCAAAAAGCCCAGGATGCGAAAAGGCGACATCGTCACCGTGACCGGGATAGTTTCCCGCTACAAGACCTCCAGCACCAAAGGCGAAGGATTCCGGATACTGCCGAGATTCCAAAGCGATATCCGATATAGCCTGGCGACAACAGGACCGACTGTTGATGAAGCTCTTCAACCTTTTCTTCTGGTCCTGTTCGCGCTTGTCAGCATGAAAACGATCATCAACAGATACATCCGGACCAGCACCATGAGATAACTGATCACTGGGCGGTTTCAATTTTCTGTCCCCAGGGGTATACTTTGTTACCAAATTGTAAACCCTGAAAGGTGCAGTACCATGTCTGATAGAATAAGAGAACTGGACCCGAACGAACAAGCTGCACTGCTGCTCGCAAATCTTAGGCATCTCGTTGAAACGGTAAACACAAAAGTAGACTATTTGCGGTCGTTCCACGAAATCGTAGCGTGTTTCGAACTCTACACGGCACTATCCAGTGTCGTATCGGCCGAACAATATGAGCAGCTCAATAAAGCAGTGCTGAGCCTCTCCAGGCAAGTATCGCAGCTCAGCACCGCTTCTACAGACGAAGACGAAGCGATCTGTCCTCGAGGCGGATGCGGGCATTGCACTACCCCGGACTGCGATCCAACCATGAGGTAGAGATAGGATGTACATGCCGGTCTCTGCCCGCTATACTAGCAGCCGATCAAGCCATTAGCATCCCAAATCCATGCAGCACATCTCGACCTCCGCCGAACGAACGATCGAACTCGGCAGCAGCTTCGCCAAGAGGCTCACCGGTGGGACCGCCGTCTGCCTCATCGGCGACCTGGGGGCCGGCAAGACCCAGTTCATGAAAGGTATTGCCCAGGGTCTCGGCATCGTCAAACCCATCACCAGCCCGACCTTCGTCCTGCTCAAACAGTACCCGGTCCTCAGGTCCGACAAGCCCCCGCTGACGCTCAACCATCTCGACCTCTACCGGGTCGGCGGCGATATCGAAGCGCTCGGCTTCGGCATCGACGATCTCCTCACACAGGACCAGATCACCTGCATCGAATGGGCGGACAGACTGACTGATGTCCTGCCTCCTGATGCTCTCGAGGTCCGGTTCGAGTATGTCGATGACACGACCCGCCGCATTACTATCCCGGATTGATCCCATACCGATCCGTAGGAAGTTAACCCGACAACTCGTTTTTATCCTCCGAAGCTCATCTTGTCCTCCGTAGCTGCTTCAGCGAAGGAGGATTGGCGAAGGGGGAACCCGTTAACTCGCTAACCCATTAACCGCATAAATTATATGTATTTGACCATCAACACCTCCTCCGATCTCCTGACCGTCACCCTGTCGGACGAAAACGGTCAGATGATCGTGCACCGGACAGCCGATGCGCACCTGAACCATGCCTCACTTCTGATGCCGACCATCAAGGAAGTGATAGCGGACAACGAAACCAGGCTCAAAGGCATCATCTGCGCCCAGGGTCCCGGCTCGTTCACCGGCATCCGTATCGGTCTGACCACTGCCAATGCGCTGGCATATGGCTATGATATTCCTGTCGTAGCGGTCAACGTCCTCGATGCGTGGCTGCTCTACGGCCTGCATTTTTTTTCCACCCCGTACAAACAATTCATGAAAATGCATGAACATGATCTGAACGAGATCTTGTCCGTCGTCACCCTGATCGATGCAGG
>CAYOQW010000221.1:0-2748 GCA_964406175.1 uncultured Candidatus Saccharibacteria bacterium | reverse complement strand
GCGTCATGCAGGGCCTTTTCCGCTGTATCAAATGCGTCCTTGGCCGCTGTGTCATCATCGGTCGTCGCAGTCTTCAAAGCTGCCTCATAGGTCGCTCTGGCGGCCTCAAACGCGTTCACGAGCCCCGTGAGAGTGGGATTCGAGGTTACATCTATCCCAGCCTTGTTCAGGGCCAGGGACACGGCCTGCTCCGCAGGTACGATCTCGTGTCCGACCGCCGCGACAGCGCCCTCGAGATCGTGTTTGGCCTGCATGAGCGCGCCGGCCTCCGCACTCGTCGCCGGGCCTCCGCCTGCTGCCGCCGTCATGGTGTCCTGTGCCTGCAGTACCGCGGCGTCGGCGCCGACCATACGATGGGTCAGCTCGGCCTGATGCTCGATCTCCGCGACGAAACCGTTGGTGGCGGCCAGCGGACTTTCCCGGACATACTCTTTGGCTCCGGCCAGCGGATCGGCTGCGTGGCCGGCATCATGGACTTCATGATCGTACGAACCAAGCAGCAGTTCGAGGGCATTCTGCTCGGCCCCGCTCTTGCCCAGGCTTGCTTCCATGGCCGTGGCGTTGGCGGCAGCGGCCGTCAGCGCTACTCTGCCTTCATTCGTCAGCAGGAATTCACGGAACTGATCCGGTGTGAATTCATGCCCGTTGGCATTCCCACTCGCATCGGGGATGATCTGATGTATCTGCTCGGTGAGCGATACGATATGCCCACGCATATCGATATCCCAGGCAGTAGCTCCAGGCTGCGAGATCTCTGCAGCACGAGCAGACAGTGCGTCCGGCATGGCTTCACTGAGACCGGCCTGCACCCCATGAGGATCGAGTGAAATAAGAGCCTGCTTGGACATCTCGGCAGCGACATCGGACCAGCCCTGGGCAAGATGCATGGAACCGCCCTGTCCGATCGCCCCCATGACGTCTGCCAGCTGGTGGGCCACGTCACCATCGGAAGCATTTTGCAGGAGCGCCAGCATGGCGCTATCATTGCCTGCTTCGCCTCTGATGACGGGCATCTCCTGGGTGATCACCGCCGCTGCCAGTAGCGCCTGCGGATTGTTGTGTATATAGTTCAGAACTCTCGCCTGCTCAGCAGTAGACAGAGTACTGGCATCTACCTGGTCGAGCAGTTTTTCCAGACAGCGTTCCATACCATCGTATCTGGCCTGCCGTCCGTCCACTGAGAGATCTTTCTCTCCGGCGCCGGACTCACCCGGATGCAGCAGACCCATGAGCTCATCGTGCAGTGCACCTGAGATCTTGTTGTGAAATTCAACAGACCGGTCCACCGGTGCGGTATTGGCTGCACGCGTCGACAGTACGTCTGGATGTTCCCCGGTCTGTGCACCAGCATGTGCACCAGCATGAGCGGGTGTTTCCAGGCCTGCCGGATGCACCGGAGCAGGCTCAACAGGGCTGTGGGCGAGCGAGCCCTCAGGTGCGGCATGCGCCACGGTCGCTCCGGTCACGATCCCCACGATGCCGCCTCTGGCCTCGATCTCGGCACTGATAGAGGCGGTCAGCTCTGCAGCCTTCTGCTGGAGTGAGGCACCGAGCTCAGAGATGGACGTGCGGATAGCAGGGTCAATGTGCGAAGCGATGGACGCGCCCATGCGCTCGGTCTGGGTAGCGATCGAGGACTTGACCAGTGCGCCGATATCGCCGTGCTGGTAAGCCTCCACCATGGCATCGCGGGTCATCCCGATGCTTTTAGCGGCAGAATCGAGCCGGTCAGTCGCACCTGCGCCGCCGTGGGCATGCTGGTAGGCATCGCCTCCAAGTTCGACCTGGACATTGACCAGCGAACCAAGCACCTGATTGCGCAGATCGGTCAGGAGCCATTCAACGGAATTAGTAGCAACAACTTTGGCGCCAACCAGCAATATGCTCGCCGCACTCTCCAGCGCCTGGCGGACCTTGGTCTGTTCCTTGGCAACCCGGGCGCCGAGGTGCTCTGCGAGGACCTCTGTGTTGTGCTCAGCAGCTTTCTGGGTGGCGTCGTCGACGCGACTATGAACGCGCTTGCTCTGGGCTGCCAGTGCGTGCGCTTCTGCCGACCGCTTCAGATCGAACATGTGCTGGAGCGCCTGCGAGAGCCGCTGATCGTGCGGATGCGCCTCGATATCATGCATGAGCAGTCCGATGAGGGTCGAAAGTTCTTCGATGAACGCCTGTGCCTGCTCCCCGGTCGGCAGTCTGTCCAAAGCGGCCGGATCAGCCTGATACTTCTGATGCAGTTTTTCGGCCTGGCTGCTGTGCCAATGGTAGGTGGTGAGCATCCCCTTGTCGGTCGCGAACTCCCCAAGGGCCTTGGCCCCGACAGAGATGCCGCGCATGGCCAGGATAGCTGCGCCGATACCTGGGAGAGCAAAGCTGCTCAGAGAGACCAGCCCAAAAGCCGCCAGGATAAGCCCGGCAAAGGAAAGAGCACCATAGATCCCGACGAATTCACTGATGGAAAAACGCTGGAGCAGCCATTTCCCGGCCTTGTTCTGGACCGGTATGAGATCCGCGAGCGAAGTACGGGTCAAACGCAAAAAACCATTCAGTACGGAACGTACGATGGATATCTTCTGGTGGGTATGCTCGGCACGGATGATCTCCATCACCCTCATCTCTACGATGCGTCCGACCTCACCGGCCTGCTCCGGCATGAGCTGGGCTATCTGCTCGGAGATCTGGGTCATCATCTCCGCGATCTCACCCTTCCGGTCTTCCTTGGCCCCTTCACGCGAGAGGACCGCTTCAAGC
>CAYOQW010000220.1:0-2758 GCA_964406175.1 uncultured Candidatus Saccharibacteria bacterium | reverse complement strand
GCCGTAACGTATCTCGGCGACCTTGCCCAGATTGCCTTCGCGTTCGGCGATCTCTGCTTCACGTTTCAAGGCGTCTATATCGGCCTTGATCCGGCGGCTGTTGCCGATGATCTCTTTTTCATTGTTCCAATGCGCAGCCACCTGATCGTACTGTTCCTGGATATTGGCCAGCTCGCGCTCAAGCTTGGTCAGCCGCTTCTGCGACGCTACTGTCTCTTCGCCGGTCAACGCTCGCTTCTCGATCTCCAGCTGTCTGATACGGCGCTGCATTTTGTCCAGCTCGATCGGCATACTGTCGATCTCCATACGCAGGGCCGAGGTCGCCTCGTCCACCAGGTCGATCGCCTTGTCCGGCAGGAAGCGGTCTGTGATATAGCGTTTGGAAAGCTCGACCGCGGCCACGAGAGCACCGTCCTTGATACGCACGCCGTGATGGACTTCGTACTTTTCCTTGATGCCGCGGAGGATGGCGAGCGTGTCCTCCACGCTTGGCTCGCCGACCAGCACCGGCTGAAAGCGGCGTTCGAGCGCCGCATCTTTTTCGATGTATTTCTGGTATTCCTTGATGGTCGTGGCGCCGATGGCGTGGAGCTCACCGCGGGCCAGGGCCGGCTTCAGCATATTGGACGCGTCCATGGAACCCTCTGAGGCACCAGCGCCCACCAGCGTGTGAAGTTCGTCGATGAAGAGGATGAGCTGGCCTTCTTTGGCCTTGACCTCCTTGAGTACTGCTTTCAGGCGGTCTTCGAACTCCCCGCGGAATTTCGCACCCGCGATGAGCGCACCGAGGTCCAGTGAAATGAGGTCCCGACCCTTCAGGCTCTCCGGCACGTCGCCGGACACAATCCGCTGGGCAAGTCCCTCAGCAATGGCTGTTTTACCAGTACCGGGTTCACCGATGAGCACCGGGTTGTTCTTGGTCCGGCGGGACAGCACCTGCATGACCCGTCGGATCTCGTCGTCCCGGCCGATGACCGGGTCGATCTTGCCCTGACGGGCGAGCGCGGTGAGGTTCTGGCTGTATTTGGCAAGTGCCTGATACTTGCTTTCCGGGGCCTGGTCGGTCACCCGCTGTGTTCCCCGGACGTCAGTCAGCACCTGCAGTACACGGTCATAGGTAATACCAGCCTCAGCAAGCAATTTCTGGGCCTGACCTTCTTCGACGCACAGGGAAAGGAGGATATGCTCAGTGCTGATGAAGTCATCGTGCAGTTTGCCGGCTTCGGCCTGAGCGGTCTCCATGACCTTGCCCAGCTCCTTGGACAGCGAGATATGACCCAGGACCTGAGCTCCTGACACCTGCGGCAGCTGCTCGATCTTCTGGTCCGCGGCCTTCTGGAGGTCTTCCACGGATGTGCCGATCTTCTTCACGATCGGGCCGACGATCCCATCCTCCTGCTCGAGGACCGCAGAGAGCAGGTGCAGCGGATCAAGCACCTGCTGATTGCGTTTTGACGCGATCTGCTGAGCTTTCTGGAGTGATTCCTGGGCCTTGAGAGTGAACTCATTGAGCTGCATGATCTGATCCCTTTCTGTTTCTTTGTGTCATCTCGTATCTTTTCTTTGCCCGAGTATATACCATCGGCGTAATCCGATAAATACACTTCACTCAAGTATACCCCAAAATGCCGGATTGAACAAACAAAAGAGCTCTCCTGCCTGAGCAGGAAAGCTCCTGAACTATCGCCATTTCATGAACTACAAAACTCGGCACGCTCCGCCCATCACCTGTTCCCACACCCGCTTCCCGGTCGGAGTGATCGCGAGCCCACCCTTAGCGGTCTCGCGAAGGGTAGAAGGCAGCTGCTTGGCGATGTTCCGCATGGCGTCCACGACCTCGTCGAACGGTACATTGCTCTCGACTCCGGCCAGGGCGATCTCGGAGGACATGAACGCATTGGACACCCCTGTCGCATTGCGTTTGACGCACGGTGCCTCGACTAGCCCGCCGATCGGGTCACAGACCAGACCGAGCATGCCCTTCAGGCAGATAGAGGCGGCATGAAGCGCCTGTGACGGTGTACCGCCTCGAAGTTCTGTAAGTGAAGCTGCAGCCATAGCGGAAGCCGACCCGACCTCGGCCTGACAGCCACCTGTAGCACCAGCCAGCATGGCGTGCTCGGCGATGATGATACCGATGCCGGCCGAGGCGAACATAGCCAGGATCACCGCTTCATCAGAAGCTTTCAGCTCTTCCTGGGCAGCTAACAGCGTGGCCGGGACCGCTCCGGATGAACCAGCGGTCGGGAAGGCTACGATTCTACCGAATCGGGCATTGTGCTCCATGATGGCGAATGAGTAGGTTACCGCTTTGAGCAAGGTACTACCGAGCAGCAGATGCTGAGGTTGGTAAGCACGAAGCCGCTTCGCATCGCCGCCCGTAAGCCCACTTTTGGAGCGGTCGGAGATCTCCAGTCCTTTGGCGACCGCCTCGCGGGCAACCTGCAGACGAACACCCATCTCGGCCATGAGCTCTGCCTCGGTCTGGTTCTGCTCCTCTGCGGCATGCTTCAGCACGATCTGCCCGAGGGTCAGATGCCTAGTCTCTGCCAGGGTAAGCAAGTCCTGCGCGGTCAAAAAAGAATATGTTTCCATATCAGTCCCCTATTTCAAAATCGGTAGAACTTTGGCCCAGAGGATACCGTCGACGGTGCGAAGTCCCTCAAGGACAGCTTCTGGGACCGGGCTGTCGAGATTGATGACCGTGAGCGCTTTTTCACCCTTCTGGCTGCGTGCCACGCTCATCTGGGAGATGTTC
>CAYOQW010000219.1:0-2770 GCA_964406175.1 uncultured Candidatus Saccharibacteria bacterium | reverse complement strand
ATGGGAGGGCATCCAGGCCTGTCTGCTCCATGGCAATGTTTCGGGAGCCATCACCAATCTCTTGACCGATGATACGTATCGTATCCAGGATGCTCAGGGCAAAGAGATGGTCTGCACCGCCAAAGAGATGCGGGCCATGGCCATAGTGCATCTGCATGACGGGCAGCTGCATGAACAGGGCCAGACAGCAACTGTTGAATCCAGGCACGTAGGGATACAGGGTGTTGTCAACCAGCTCCGGAATGTGCCGATCGGCGGCGTCCTGACCATGGTCAAGGAAGGGATCGGTCTGGTCACCAATATCTTTGGCCGTCAGATGGTCGAAGTCATACGTGACAAAGACGGCAATGAACTTTCCTGCAGACTGCTCACGGATTCTCACACCAAACGGCTGCATGACCAGATCGTGACGAAAGAGACTGAAGCGACAGCTGTGGAGGCCAAGGGCCTCATGTATGCATTGCTCCGTCTCGATGTGATCGGCGCGCAGATAGACAAACAGCTGGCTCACCTGTCGCCTGCGGAGAGAGAGGCCCGGCGGACCGAATATGTTGCCCGGCAGCTGATGAGCGATATCATGAACACATTCAATGCCGAATGGGCACTGCCTGTGGAGGAACTTACAGCCAAGGCGGAGGCACTGGCTCATCAGGCCATGAGCTCCCATGCCGATTACGATGCCTCAGTTTTGAAGCGGGTGTTCGCGGTGGTCATGAAAACCTCTCAAGCTGCCTCTCCGCTTTTGAAGATCGGTATGTTCGGGACGATGCTCGAACAGTTCAACTATACGACCAAGGCCGTGCAGACTGCGCAGGAAGTGGCCCAGGCTGCCACTGATCCTCTGGTCAGTGCGAGCCAGATCACCAAAGACCTCCTCGCACAGACCCAGACCGCCTGGTTCTCCGTGATCAGCCCGGCCATGATGGGTTTGAACGAATCCAAGATGAGAGCCGCCCAGATAGAGCAATTGATAGCCGGTAAAGAAGGTCAGGAAAAAAATGCGGCCCGTGCCTACCTGGCCGCTCACCCGACCATGAGGCGGGTAGCTGTCATCCTGGGCGCCGGGACATTGGGGCTCGCCATTACTATCGGCCGGACCAAGGGTAATCAGCTCTTCGCCGGGGCCGTGACCGATCTCGCCCATCTGGGCCTCGCTCCATCCGGGATGGACCTGGCAGAAAAAGCACATATCGGTGCCGGGATCGTCACGAGCCGTCTCCAGGCCGGTCTGACCGGTGAGCCGGTCATTTCGTTCCAGGTTTTGAACAGAATTCATGCCGACATGGAAAAGGCCGGTCAACCCGGGACGTGGACTGATGCCATGAAAATGGCCGAAACAGCTGCGGTGCAGGTACATGAACAATTCCAGACCAAGGATACACGTGCACTTTGGCAACATATAGGTGATGGGATCGGCATGACGCATTTTGCCGATCAGACGATGCAGGGAGAGCTGATCCGGGAAGTGCAGATCGGGCAATTGAGCCAGATGATGCATGCTGATCTCGCACAGACCCGGGACGTCGTAGAACACCTCGGCGGCAATGTCGCGGCCGTGGAACAGCTGCTGGGGCAGGGCATGACGCTGGAAGGTGCACAGGCCCTCATCGGCAGGATGGAAAGCTCCCTCGCTGCGCAGTCCAGCGGACTGAATGAAACCCAGCAGCATCAGATCATGCTGGTCATGGCGGTCAGGGAAGCCGGGCTCGAAAAAGCAGCCCTGTCGGGTGGAGCTGACCCGGCCGTGGTCCATCTGGCCACTGCCGCTATGGAGAAGGCAGTGCTGGATGCAGTCCAGGCAGGTGAAAAGATCGATGCCGATCGAGCGGTCACCCTCATGCAAAAAGGTCTGGAGCAGGCTCTGGCAGCGGCGCCGGTCAGTGAAGCCCGGGCGTCTGCAGCCGGTGGTTCTGGCGGTGCCGAGGTTGGCAGTCATGCGGGTCACACGGGAGAACAGACGGCTGCGGCAGGTACAGCGGCAGCCAAACCGCTTCCGGATGATTTTGCGGATGACAAAGGCAAGGTCCGGGTCGACTTTGATGTCGAAAAAACCATGCAGGGACATGGAGACAGGATCTCCGTTGCGGCTATGGCGTCTGATTTTGTGAATGAGCATCTGAAGGCGGATATCAACGGCAAAAATATTGATGAAGATGGTGTCAATCGTGTGCTGGCGCAGCAGCTGCAGGCCTGGGGATTCGACCCGGCCAAGCCGCCTCAGGCTGAGGAACTGGCACACTTTTTCCAGCATCAGTTCGCCGTTCTCGACAAAGATGGCGATGGATTCATCACCAAAGCTGAGCTTGCCCAGCATGCGGGCGGCGGTGGTCTCGCGACCGTTCTGATCGACCTCGATAAGGACGGCGACGGCAATGGAAAAGTTGACCTGCTGGACCTGCTCAGTTTCCGGGCTGATGCGCCGCAGGTTGCTGTGCAGGAAACTCTGGCTTTTACGGACCAGCGGAACACGGTCAGCCATCTGGTGTATCAATTCGCAGCTGATCATCCTGACATCGTCGGCCATGGGGCTGGTCAATTGACCTTGGAACAGGTACAGGACACGATGCTTCAGGCCTTTCATGAAAATGGTTCTACCTTTGCCCATACGGGTGAGACCGTCACAGTCACGGTCTCGCATATCGCGGGACAGGCGGCTCCGGTCATCGATGTCGCGTATTCTGGCGGTGCCCACGCCTCCAGTGTCGCGGGTGAGACCCACAATGCCGAGCAGGCGGTCCTCGCCGGCGCCGAGCAGGTATACCATCAGGCG
>CAYOQW010000218.1:0-2804 GCA_964406175.1 uncultured Candidatus Saccharibacteria bacterium | reverse complement strand
CTATATGAATTATTACAAACTAACGCCCGCTGACGTCATCGTCATTCATGACGATGTCGATCTGCCCATGGGTACGATCAAATTGAAAAAGAACGGCGGCGATGGGGGACACCATGGCGTGCAGTCGGTCCATCAGCATCTGGGAAGTGCTGACTTTATCCGGCTGCGTATCGGGGTAGGCAGACAGGAGTGGTTCTCAGGCGGCGAGACGCACAAGTCATATAGCGATGCTGCGGGATTTGTCCTCGGCAGGTTTTCTTCCGCAGAGGCGGATACGTTGGCCGGCATTTTCAAAACCGTACACAAAGGGCTGGAGCTGTTGTTGTCGGATGGACTTTCATCTGCGATGAATTTTGTGAATCGTGCGGTGCCAGCCAAAAGTGCGATCGTTTAAGGAATTCGTATGACTGTTGAAAAACATCCAGAACAGATATTCACAACGCCACTGTTCCGATCAGCCGCACGTCTCTCGTCGCTGAGCTCAGACCAAAAGCAGAACATCCAGGCCTGTCCTGAGATCCGCGAACTCTTGTTCGGTGCGTTCCTGACTGAGGTGCAGTCTGCATCCACACCATTCATCTGGGTCACCCAGAGCGAAGCTGCCAGTGAACAGGTTTACGGGAGGATGCAGAGCTGGGCTCAGCTGCTGGGATTTCATGACCAGCTGCATCTGAAGGTCGGTTGCCTCACCAATTCGTCCTTTCATGACCTGGAGGAGTTCGCCCGGGGACGCCGGCGATTGCTCATCCTCGACACCTCGTATTTCAGCCGGCCGGTGCCGGCCTCGCAGGAATTCCGGACGACCGGGATCTCTCTGACCCCGGGCGAGCGTTCCAGTCTGCACGACCTGGCTGTCCGCTGTGCTGCTTTGGGCTATGAGCGCACCGATATGGTGAGTGTTGTGAACCAGTTCAGTCAACGGGGTGGGATCATCGATATCTATCTGGCGACACTGAGCTATCCGGTCCGAATAGAATTCTGGGGCGATGAGATCGCCTCGCTCCGGTATTTCGACCCGACCGACCAGCGTTCGCTTCGCAGCGACCACAATCGTCTGACTACTGTGCATATCCCGTCGCTGAACCCTGCGTCCTTCAGCGGCAGCCTCTGGGCTCACACAGACGGAGCAGTGCTCATCATGGATGAGACGCTGTTGAAACCGGATGAAAAGGACCTGGCGACCAACAGGTTCATGCATGAACTTTCTTCCTTGCAGCATCCGGCCTGGCTGTGGACTGATGAGGACGGACAGCATGATCTGGTATTCGATGCAGAACCGCTCATCAGTGCCCAGGGTAAACTTAAAAACTTTTATACGACGTTATTGTCCCAAACGGATAGTGACAGGCCTTCGCTCATCCTGAGCGCCCAGGCCCGGCGGCTGGAGTCCTCGCTTGCCGAGAGCCGGGACCGGATCTATGGGAATTTGTTCCGGGGCCGCGAAGCGGTCATGGACCAGCTTACGTTCCAGGAACTGGAGGCAGGCACTTTTCCGGTGCAGGGTTTTGCCGGCGGCAGCCTGGGCTTCAATGTGTTCACCGATTTCGAGATCTTTGGCCTTGTGCAGTCCACTCAGCATGGTGCCGGCTATATCCGCAGACAGTACAAGCATTTCCTCTACACGGTGGAAAAAGGCGATGTCGTGGTCCACAGTGACCACGGTGTCTGCATTTTTGAAGATGTCATGCAGATGAAGGCAGCTGGTATCGAACGCGAGTATCTGCTCCTCAGGTTTGGTGATGAGGACAAAGTCTACCTGCCGACGAGTCAGATCTACAAACTGTCCAAGTATGCCGGCAAAGACCGGGAAACCGTCACCCTGAGCCGCCTGGGCGGCAAGAGCTGGACCAAGGAGAAACACAAGGCAGAAGTGGATACAGCGGCTATCGCCCATGAGCTTTTGGACCTCTATGCCAAACGGGCAGCCAGTACGGGTTTTGCCTTTCCGGAGGATGACTACCTGGAACGTGAACTGGCGGCCAGTTTTCCCTATCTGGAGACCCCGGACCAGATGCGGGCGATCGAGGAAGTCCTGAAAGGTATGTGTGCACCCAAGCCCATGGACCGTCTCGTCTGCGGTGATGTGGGGTTCGGCAAGACCGAGGTCGCCATCAGAGCGGCCTTCAAGGCCGTCAATGGCGGCAAACAGGTTGCCGTCCTTTGTCCGACGACCATCCTCGCCGAACAGCACTTCCGTACTTTTTCTGAACGGCTCGATCCCTACAGCACGAAGATCGGACTCCTCAGCCGTATGCGGACCGCCAAAGAAAACTTTGAGACCCTGGCATCGCTCAAGTCAGGCGAGCTCGATATCATTATTGGCACGCACCGGCTGCTTTCCCCGGATGTGAAGTTCTCTGACCTGGGATTTCTCATCATCGATGAGGAGCAGCGGTTCGGGGTGTCGCACAAGGAAAAGATCAAGGCTTTGCGCAACCATATCGACATCCTTTCACTTTCGGCCACGCCGATCCCGAGGACCCTGAATCTGGCTCTCAGTGGTATCCGCGACGTGAGCCTCATCAGCACGCCGCCGAAGGGGCGTATGAGCATCGTGACCTATGTGCAGCCCTATCTGGAATCGACCATCGCCGGAGCAATCGAGGCCGAGATGGAGCGAGGCGGCCAGGTCTTCGTCATCTACAATCGCGTCCGGTCCATCGATACGTTCGCCAAAAGGATCGCACAGCTCGTCCCCCGGGCCCGGATAGCGGTCGGTCATGGCCAGATGGACAGTGAGGAGCTGGAGGAGAAGATGCATGCGTTCGTGCATGCCAATATTGATGTTCTGGTCTCCAGTACTA
>CAYOQW010000217.1:0-2821 GCA_964406175.1 uncultured Candidatus Saccharibacteria bacterium | reverse complement strand
CATTTCGTGTATACATGGCTATACATTGGTATACTTTTTTGGCAACGGTTGGAGGTATGTAAAGAAAAATGACGACCTGCGTGTTGCTGGTTATGGCGTATAGTACACATAAGAAAAGTCGCTCACTGCGGCTGGAAGCGATGAACCGGGAAGCGTTTGGAAGGATGAAGCAGAAAAATGAGGTGACAGCTTGGGGCAGCCAGGCCTTGAAGGGCTCAATAATGATAATTGAGGTACCTGTGGTACACTAATTATGCATAATTGGTGTAGTTGATATGCACCAATTTACAAAATCAGCAAGTAATGCTATGCTTGTCGGGTCAGCAATCACGGAGCAGTCATCATGATAGTTCGTGCTGTGCAGTTGGACCAGTTGATCCAGCCGGGCAAGGTGGTGATCGTCTATGGACCCCGCCAGGCCGGCAAAACGACCTTGGTACGGGATTTTTTGGGGCGGACGGATCTGAAGTACCGGTATGATACGGGTGACAATTATCAGATAGCCAGTCAACTCTCTCAGTGTACCTATGTTTCGACCGACGACCATGTAGAGACGTATGATTTGATCGTGATCGACGAGGCTCAGAAGATCCCGAATATCGGCAATGCTCTCAAATTGATGGTCGACCGTCACCCTCAATGCCGGTTCATCGCGACCGGATCATCTTCTTTTGAGCTGGCACAGAAAACTGGTGAATCCCTGACCGGCCGTAAACGCGAAGTGACGCTGTATCCGATCTCACAGCTGGAGCTGGCCCGGGAGCGTGCTCCGTCAGAGCTACACAATGATCTGGAGTCGTTTCTCTTGTACGGGAGCTATCCTGAGGTGGTGACCGCAGCCACCAGCCATGACAAGGCCGAAATTGTGCAGTCGCTTGCCTATTCCTATCTGCTCAAGGATATCCTGGAATTTGATCGCATCAGGAGCTCGGATCAGCTCTACAGACTGCTCAAGTTACTTGCATTTCAGGTGGGATCGCAGGTGTCCACGAGCGAGCTGGCCAAAAATCTGCAGATCAATACCAGGACGGTCCTCCGGTACCTGGATCTGCTGGAGAAATCCTTCGTTATCTTTTCCCTGGGCGGATTTTCCCGAAATCTGCGAAAAGAAGTGACCAAAATGTCCAAGTACTTCTTTTTTGATACCGGTATTCGAAATGCCCTGGTCAATAATTTCAATCCACTCGCTGACCGGGATGATCTCGGGCAGTTGTGGGAGAATTTTCTCATGATCGAACGGCGAAAGCACAACAGCTATACGGGGTTTC
The DNA here is from genome assembly GCA_964406175.1 of uncultured Candidatus Saccharibacteria bacterium. Classification (GTDB taxonomy): domain Bacteria; phylum Patescibacteriota; class CG2-30-54-11; order CG2-30-54-11; family CG2-30-54-11; genus CG2-30-54-11. The sequence goes on along the minus strand of CAYOQW010000217.1, from coordinate 1,553 downwards.
ATACAAATTCGTATTTCTGGCGTACCTATGACCAGAAGGAGATCGATCTCGTGGAGGAGAACAGCGGCCGGCTGGACGGTTTCGAATTCAAGTGGAGTGAACGACAGAAGCACCTGCCGCATACTCTGTGGGACAAGACCTATCCTGAGGCATCCTATAACGAGATCAATCGTGGGAATTATCTGGAATTTGTGGGGGGAAGGTCGGCATAGGAGGGGTAATGATCACGCCAAAAGTGTGTATTGCAAGCAGCGATCACAGGGCAACGCTGTCCAATGATACGGTGAAGCGTGAATAGCCAGATGGTTCATAGCACCCAAGTATAGTTATTGTGCCACGGCCGGGATGAGCCAAAAGGGGAGGAGGTCTGCCTGGGGATCGGTGCCGATAGCATCATCCAGAGCTATCAGATATGATCTCCCGGGCTCGTATTTCTGGATGAAGCTCTCGAGGCTTTTGGACTTTTTGATGCGGTGAGCCGCTTGGGCTTTGACTTCTATGGCGATGGGATCCACTCCTCCGGTGGAGATGATGAAGTCAACCTCTGCTCCGGATTTGGTACGCCAGTAATTGATCTTGCGTGGCAGGTGCAGGATCTCGTCCAGTACCAAAAAGACATAGTTCTCGAATACTGCACCTCTGTCCTCTCGCAGCTCGAGAGGTCCAAAACGCTGAAGAGCGAAATTTCGCAGCCCCAGGTCGTGGAAATAGACTTTTGGCATCTTGCTGATCTCGGTGCGATCATTGGTCGCATAGGGTCTCACCAGCGAGATAACGAACGTCTGTTCGAGGAACTGCAGATATTTGGCTGTGGTGGGTGAAGAGAGCCGCAGAGTCGAGGAGAGTTCACTTACATTGACCAGATTCCCGATCTGGCCGGCGAGCAGGGTCGTGAGCTTGGTATAGGGGGCGAGTTTGTCGATCTGCAGCAGATTTATAATGTCTTTCTGCAGGTAGCTCTCGTAGATCTCCTGCAGGATGAGGATCTTTTCATCCCTGGACGCGGCAGTCACCACTCTCGGATACCCGCCGAACAGCAGGTATTCTTCGAAACAGGCAGAGAGCTCCGGTCGTCTGAGCCGGGCAAATCCAGCGAGATCGCTGCTTTCGCTATGTCGTGCAGCAAGCAGTTCCATGAAACTGAGCGGTCGGATGCGGAAGACCCTTTTACGCCCGGTCAGTGCTTCGGATATCTGCTGGTTGATCTCCAGGGCACTCGAGCCCGAGATGATCAGTTTGTATCGGCTCTGTGCCTGGTCGTAGATCCCTTTCAAAAAACGGCCGGTGTCAGGGATCCGCTGAACCTCATCGATGAAGACATAGGCTTTCCTGTCGCCTCTGGCCAGATCGATCGTGTCGATCACCCGCTGCTGCTGCTCAAACATATCCCGATCCCTGGAAAGATCGAGATTGTATGACAGCACGACTGCTTTCCGGGGATCCATGTGCTTCGTCACATGTTCCTGCATGACCTGCATCAGGGTGGTCTTGCCCACTTGCCGTGATCCCAGCAGTACGGTGATCTCCGGTGCCTCCAGATGACTGATCAAGGT
>CAYOQW010000216.1:0-2850 GCA_964406175.1 uncultured Candidatus Saccharibacteria bacterium | reverse complement strand
GTCTCCCAGCGTGCCTTTTCTCCATCCTTGGTCAGCTGTGCTATCACATCGGTCAGATCGAGCACCTGCGCTCCGCTCAGATCAGTTAGCGTGGGAGCGTCCTTCAACAGCTGAGCTATCTGGATACGCCGGGTGCGGACCGCGACGGCAGCCGCTGCCAGGTCAGCTCCTGCCTGCTCAGTCCACTGAATCCAGGCGTTGACAATGTTGACCTGGAGCGCCTGTACATCGCCCGTCAGACCTATCGTGGCTTTAGCAGCCTCCTTGATGAGTGTGTCTAATTGCTCCTGACGCTCCCGCGCCCTGCGCAGATTGTCGTTCAATGGGGATACGCTGTCTTCGCTGGTCTTGATATCCGCTGCGATCGCGCGCCCGGTAGCCTCAGCGGCGACCCGCATGCCAGAGACGGCCTTCTGTACCTGAGCAAACAGGTCTTTGGCTTCCTGGAGGGCATCACCCAGCGCTTTGCGCTCATCATTGCTGACTGACGCTTCCATCGTACGTAGGTCGCGTTCTAGCCGGGCCAGCTCCGTGGCATTGTCGGTGAGCGACTGCTCAGTTTTTTCAACGGTCGTCTGACGGCTAGCCATGTCAGCGGTGCTCAATCTGATTTCTGTACCTTTGAAGCTTACTGACAAACGACTTTTCAACGAATCGATAACATCCAGGATGCCTGCTACCGTCGTGTCCACGGTCAGTGTGCTCTCCAGCTGGCCATCCGACGCGATCTGAAGATTGGCCATACGGACTTTCGAGGCCCTCTCTACCGCTCTTTGTGCTTCAGTGCGGCTGGTGACAAAGGCTGCTCTGATATCATCTGCATTATCTCTGCCGTTGATAAATTCCTGCAAGGTCGAACCGGGACGAGCCGGGTAGCCGATCGTCTCCAGCCAGCCCGCTGTCTCCGGCGGCAGTGCAGCTCGTGAATCAGCGAGGAGCGCCTCGAGTCCGGCTATGGCAGTTTCAACAGTTCGGAAGTGAGCCTGGGCAGCTCTGTAGTCCGCATCCAGCGGACGTACCACCTTGATCAGCGCATCGCTGCCGACGCGGACGTCCAGACCCGGAGCGGCAGTGGATCTCTCATCCGCTGGGGGACCGTAGATACTGATCTCAGCCTCGCGCAGTTTGGTATAAGGATGCGCCGCGATCTCGGCCTTGCGCACTGTCACCCTGTCATGGGCAGCTTCCTGAAGTTTGACCACTTCCAGGATGCGGATCACGACCTTGTCTTTTGCTTCTTTGTCGAGCGGCTGACCATACTCGGCGGCCAGTTCATCGATCGGCTCTCCGCCGACCTGGACGATCTTATCGCCAGCCAGAACGCGCAATGCCAGGACGAAATTGGTTGCCCATTCATCATTCTTCAGTACTTCGATACCGTCCATCTGGACAGACAAACCATCTGTCAGGACCGGGGCCTGTTTTCTTGGATCGGCATGAGCGATGGTCTCAAATATCCTTTGGTAGCGGGCGCAGGCATCTCTGACCGTTTCGATGTCAGCTGGCGACGCGAGATCAGTGAACGGCTTGGAAGCAGCATCAAGTGCATCCAAAAATGCCTTCTTGGAGATCGGATTCTTGGTGGCCGGACGTATATCGAATTCCGTCGCCACGAGATCTTTCAACGCGACCATGAGCCTATGGTCGTCTCCCTCATCATTCCAGTGGTCATCAAGACTCGTACGGACGGCTAGTACCGCGCTCTTCAACTCGGTCATCCATTTCTCGAGCGCTGCCTGAGCCTCTGTCTCCAGCTTCGCCGCGGCCTTCATTTCACCATCCTTGGACTCGACTACCGAGCGCAGCTCCTGGCGATAACCACTCTCTGCGATGCCCAGTTCACCTTCGCGGGTAAATCCGAGATTATCCTGCAGAAGGGACCGGATATTCTGCAGCATTTCCTGTAATCTCTGCTCCTTATTCTTGGGTGCTTTAGCCCCCATTCTTTCAAATGTCTGGACCTGGCTGCGGTACGTCTCAACTGCACCTACCAGCCCTTTGATGGCTGGATCATTGACATCCTTCAACCGATCGATCAGCTCGATCGGCATCACTTCTTCTAGCTGTCGGAGCGCCTCTGCCGCGTTGAGCACTACCTCTGACCCGTCTGAAGGTGCCAGGAGTCCCTCTCGATGTTTGAGGATCCTGAGGGCCTCTGCTGGGAGATAGTCATTCCGGCCCTGAGCGCCCTCGGCGACCTCCGCCAGCTTGATCTTCTCCGCCCTGTCGAGCGCTTGATTGAGCAGCTGGAGCTGCTTCTGATCGGCTTCCAGTGCCGCGATCGCTTCCTGTATGGGCGTCAGCCTGTCTCTGATAGCTATTATCTGCTCTTCCAGGGACTGACCCTGTTCTGCAGCCTTCAGAGCGCTGGTCTGGGGCAGTTCCGGAACTCTACGCGCAGCGACATCTGCCGCACTGATGACCACGAATTTCTTTTCCGGGAGCGCCTCTGGCGCTTTGAAGCCCACCGTATCAAGCCTCTTGAGCAGGGTATCGAGCTCTCGAAGCTGCTCGTCTATCTTGCTGATCTCGGCGATCCTGCGGTTCTGCTCGTCTTCGAGCGGCTTGCCGTTGCCATCAGGCATGTTCAGTTCCCTGGCTCTGACCAGCGCAGCTCTCAGAAGCCCGAGCTGCACGCGGTACTCCGCGGTCTCCTTCCGAGCCCGCTCTTGTTCAGCTGCATCCTTCTGGTCGGTCGCTAGCGGTTGCGATGCTTCACCAGCAGCCGCAGCTGGCTGCGAGGAAACGTCTTTGGCATCCGAGGCAGCGGCTGGTGCATGAGTACCGACCCTTTGAGTATGGCTGAGTAGATCCACTATTCTCTCTGGAATTCCATTTCCTCCGATATAC
>CAYOQW010000215.1:0-2851 GCA_964406175.1 uncultured Candidatus Saccharibacteria bacterium | reverse complement strand
GGACCTGTTCAGGAGGGACCGATCATCCGTCAGGTCAAATTCATAGCCGAGCGACGAGAGGACCTCGAGCGAGCGAGTCTTCAGGCGGCCGTCTTTCTGGATGGCGATGCGGAGCGGCGTGGTCATGGGGAGTTTCTATCAGGTTATTTTGGGTACCAGTTCATGAGATACAGACAGGTTGCTGGTCGAGAGTACTGCCATCATTCTAGTATAGGCTTTTTCGTATAAAAAATCCCGCGTTCTCCAGGGAACAGCGGGTGGCAAGAAGCGATCGTCGTCTCTCGGTCAGGCAGACTGTCCGAGCACGCGTGCATAGCCACCCATGCCGTGATGGAGCCAATGGGCGACCCGGGTGATGGTGGCGGTGGAAGAGCCGGTTTGCTGACTGATGGTTCGATACGGAACGTTCTGTTGCACCAGCCGGGCGACCTCGAGGCGTTCGGTCATGGCGTCCAGCTCAGAAAGTGTACACATATCCCGAAAGAAAGCCCGGCAGTCATCCAGTGTCTCAAGGGAGAGGATGGCGGTGAAGAGGGCGTCGGTTTGGGACGATGTGGGCTGGTCGGTCATCTGTTGTAGTGTTTTAGTACGTTAAAACAAAAATACTATAACAGGCAGCAGCCTCGTTCGTCAAGAGAACCATGCAGGAGACACTTCCTCCTGCCCGGATTGTCTGGTACCATCCGTATCGGGAACTCTACCGGCAGGGTAAAGACCGCGGCTATCTCGATAGGAAAAGAACTATGGAAACACTCAAAGAGAAAAATGTCATCCTGACCGGTGCGACCGGCGGTATCGGGAGCAGTATTGCCCGTCTGTTGGCTCTCGAGGGGGCACACCTTCACTTGCTCGGCCGCGATCAGGAAAAGCTGGAAGCGCTGGAAGCAGAGCTGCGAGGACTGACGAAGGTCGAAACCTATGTCGTGGACCTGCGTATGGAAGAGGAAGTTCAGGCTTTTATCCATCATGTCCGCGAACTGGATATCGGGATCGATCTGCTCATCAACAATTCAGCACTATTTGCGGTCGCGCCGATCGAAGATTTCAGCATGGATGCATTTGATGAGATATTGATCGTGAATCTGCGGGCAGTATTTCAGCTCTGCCGCGGGCTCATCAGCGAGCTCAGGAAGAAGCCGGGTGCACATATCATCAACATTTCATCCATCTCCGCTCATCATGGCTGGAGCGGAGGCGGAGCGTACTGTGCGTCCAAGTTCGCTTTGAACGGCCTGTCTCAGTCCTTATCGGAAGAGCTTCGACCTGATGGCATTCGGGTTTCTATCGTCAGTCCCGGCCAGGTGGACACCCAGATGTCCGAGCTCGAGGCGGATGATCCCGCCCGGGAACTGCTGCTGTCGCCGGATGATATCGCTGAGGTCGTGCTCTGCACAGCCAAACTTTCACCAAATGCCTATATCCCTGAGATCATCATCCGTCCTATGGAGACCGGGGCATGACCAACGTCGTGGTGTTCTGCGGGGGCAATATCCATCCTACGCACGAATTATTTTATCGGGACCTGGCGTATCGTCTGGGGCAGCAGTTGGCTGACCTGGGCTGCCGGGTCATCTGCGGCGGTGGACTTGGTCTCATGGACGAGGTCTGTCGCGGAGCGCTGGACCGTCAGGGTTTCACGCAGGGTATCTGCCTGGACAAGCCAGGCGTGGTACAGAGCTCTCATCTCTGTGAACAGACCCTGTTCCCGGACCTGAATTCCCGTCAGCAGGCGCTGATCTCCGCAGGTGATGCGTACATCGGGCTGCCTGGCGGTACCGGGACCATGTACGAGCTGATCGAAGTGATCGAACGCAAGAAGGTAGGCGAGCTCAGTTTTGATAAACCGCTCATCATCGTCGGTGACTATTACCTGCCTTTGCGGCAGCAGTTCGAAGATGCAGCCGCGGCTGGTTTCATCGTGCAGGATTACCGGAAGTATGCCGCGTTCGTCCCAGGCGTAGAGGAAGCACTATCGGCATTGGCTGCTTTCAAGCCGGGAAACTAGGCTGCCGGTTACTGTTTCTGAGCCCACAGGAAAAACCACGGGGCAGCACACGCTACATAGTGCTCCCACGTGCCGGGCTTGGCAGTGAAGTCACCCTCGTTGTACTCATTCAATCTCATGAGCTGAAACCCTCTCTGTATCAACCCATTGAGCACGGCAGAGAGGGTATGTTTGAATTCTTGGGGGCTGGAGATCTCGACAGCCTGTCCTGCCGGGTCCGTAAACGTCCAGTGCGGATCAACTGTTTCGACCGGGCAACCTTCGTGATAGAGCTGGTACAGAGGGTACCCTTTTTTTGCCAGAGTTCGTGCGGGTTCCAGGATCCTTCCCAGCAGCCGGTCTTCCAGGAGCCGTGGACGAACGGGTTGTGGAACATGAGGTGATAGATGCCCTGTGGTTTCAGCACACGGGTCACCTCGTCGAACAGGGGTTCCACTGACGGGATGTAGTTGATGGAATACGGTTGATAGACGATGTCAAAGGATCTTTCGGCGAACATCGACAGGTTTCGCATGTCGGACCTGACTATCTCGATCTTCAATGAAGTTCGCTTGGCGGCCTGGCGGTCCTTTTTCAATTGCTCATCACTGAAATCCACCACCGTGACGTCCGCACCCAGGAGCGCGAACCCGATGCTTTGCTGCCCGCCGCCTGAGGCGAGGCAGAGCACTTTTTTGCCCGCAACCTCTCCCAGCAGACCGTCACGGTTGAGCATGGCCCTGGCTTTATCGGCGTTCATGGTCAGATCCGGTTGACCGCACAGAATGCCCGCTTGGGACAGGGCATCCCAGCGCTGCTCATTGGTTTTTGTCAGTGTGTCCATGGATGGTCCCCCTGTTCCGTGGT
>CAYOQW010000214.1:0-2869 GCA_964406175.1 uncultured Candidatus Saccharibacteria bacterium | reverse complement strand
ACAGACACGTCAAACTCCAGACACTTCGCCGGAGCAGAGCGTTTCTTCAAGTCCAGCACCGGGGCAGGCTTCTGTGATGTCGGACGGGTCGGCTGGGGCATGAAATACAAGAGTTAACGGGTTAACGAGTTCACGAGTTGGCGGGTTGACTGCCCCGTCGAGTCACGTCGTTCGCGAACGACTGTGCCGAGGGGGAGATACAATCCCAATTCTACTCTGATCTTCTCAAGCACACTATCGAATTCGTGCTCTACTTCATTATTCCAAAAACGCAATTCCCTCAGTCCAAGTCCGTGGTGTCCACCATCTAGTTCGATCACGAACCATGCTCCCGGGCAGTAAAAGTCAGCAATATACGATCCGACACCATATTGACGATGGAACCTGCAGCCACCTAGTTGTCGATCACGAAGCGACTTCCAGAGAATACTCTCAGCCCTGGTCTGATGCTTGCGGAGATCCCGGCGTCGATCTTTCATCCTGGAAATATTGAGGATAGTTGTCATAGGGAAATCCGATCTGGAAACTCACCCCGGCCCTCTCTTTCTTTAAAGAGAGGGATGTCACGTCGAAGGCGACGTGACAGGGTGAGTTGAGTTATCTAAAATTCACGGCACCGTCATTATACAAGGTTTTGACCTGAATGGGAGTGAGAGGATAGGAAAATATCCCAACATCGTCAAGTTGACCCGAAAAATAGGTAGCTCCTACCAGCCCGAGCTTGACCGCGTCTGCTGTCAGGCTCGTCCCCGTGGTGACCACGACATGGTTCCAGGCGTTGGCGGTGACCAGTCCGCCTGCCACTCCGTTGACATAAACTGTGGGACTTGCGAAGCCTGCTCCAGCGGAAACAGTACCGGCAGAAACCGCCACGGTACCGGTCGCAGACAACTGAAGGAAGGACTGCGTCGAAGTGGACGGAAACACCCAGAAGCCAACTGAGTAAATACCCGGCACCGAGGTCAGCTGATTGACATAGTCATCCACCCCGTCGAAATTGAGTGAGCCATTGATCATCCCTGTCGCCCCATTTCCCCAGGCGGTCCCGGCGGTCTCGCAGGTACCGGCGGCGGTCTGGGTGCCCCCGGCACCGATGGTCAGAGTGCCGATCAGTCCGCGTCCGGACGAATCATAGACCGTCGTGCCCTGACACTCGTCCATTTTCCACCAGCCCACCGGGCCACCGCGGTTGAAGTCCCAGGCAATCTGGGCCGGAGTGCGGGCGTAGCCGAATATCCGTACGAGATCGATCTTCCCTTCAAAACTGGAGGCTCCCATATTGACCGACGTACCATAGGTCACTCCAGTGACGGCACTTGACGCAGTACGGACGCCATTCTGATAGATGGCACAGTGTGCAGCATCAGAGGAAACAGCCGCTATATGCGTCCACTGGTTCAAGGTGAGTGCGGTGCCGACACAACTCCCGTATAGAGGACGGCTGGAACCATCAGTGGTCAGATTGGTGATGATCGTCTTGCTTGCGATGGACGTCGTCGGGAATACCCAGGCTTCCAGCGTATTGGCAGCCCCGGGGTTCGCGATCGAAGCGGTGACGGAATCGGCCGTACCATTGAATCTGACCGCTGAACCGATCTTGCCGGTAGCCCAGGTGGTGCCGCTGAGAGTCCCTGTCCGGCTGTTGCCGCTCGTGTCGCCTGCTGACGTACCCGTCCCCTCATCCAGCTTCCACTCAGCGAGCGGTGCCGCACACGACGTCGCATCACCTGGAACGCAGTACTCAGCACCAGCCGAATTGTCCGGCTGGCCGGTCGACGTGGTCGAGACCGAGCCAAGCACCAGGGCAGAGCCCCGGTTGTACTCGATCTGCACATCGTCAACCGAGAGCGGATAGCTGTACAGCTTGAATTCGTCGATGCTGCCAGTGAAGCTGGAATCGCCGATATTGAGCGAGGTGCCGAACGTCACGCCGGTGGTCGAACTCGCGGTCTGGACGCCATTCTGGTAGATCACACAAGCCCCCGAGCCGTTGGACACCGCCACGATATGGGTCCAGGTACTGAGGGGCAACACTGTGCCGGTGCAGTTGCCGTAGACCGGCTGGGACGAGGCGTCGGTCGTCAGCTTGGTCGCGGTCACCAGTGTCTTGGAAGCCGCCGACGCGGTCGGGAAGACCCACAGTGCGATAGAATTATTGTATCCCGGGTCCGCGATGGTCGCGGTGACCGCGGTAGTCGCCCCGAATGTCAAAGCCCGGTCATAGACACCGCTCATAGTCCAGGTGCCGTTGGTGATCGTGCCGTTCTTGGCTGAACCGGCATTACCAACGTTGTCGGCTGTACTCCCCTGCCCTGCGTCGAAGCGGTACTGGATCATGGCGGATGCGGTCGGCGACCCGACGCCGGGATGCCCGCCGTTCAGGTCGGAGACGATCTGCCTCGGCGTGCGGGCGTAATTATAGATCCGCACGTCATCAAACTTACCCGCCCCGCCAATTCTAAAATTGCCCCAACTGGCCGGATTCGCCATGCCGGAACGAGTTGCGAACATAACGCCATTCTTGTAGAGAGTCCCTGTACCATTATCAAAGGTAAAGCTGAAATGCTGCCAGGTGTTCGCAGCTACCGCACCTGATGCGGTGGCGATCCTGTTTGCCAGGTCAGTTCCTGCATAGATGATCCCAGTGGAATTCGTATGAAACTCAAAACTGCCCCAGCCATTTGACGAACCCACCGAGTTGGTATAGGTATCACTCAACACGTCGGGATTTTCCCAAAAACTGACGGTGAATGCTGTCGGCTGCCAGTTATACACTGCTGTGACCGTCTCGCTATTCGGTACATGGACAGCACTGCCATATTTACCAGTACTCCAGACAGCACCACCGCTCAAGGTCCCGGCTGCATTG
>CAYOQW010000213.1:0-2871 GCA_964406175.1 uncultured Candidatus Saccharibacteria bacterium | reverse complement strand
CTCCTATCAAGTGTGATGCGTATGTCAATATTGACGCCGGCACCATGAACCCGATCGAGCATGGCGAAGTATTCGTCACCGACGACGGCATAGAGACCGATCAGGACCTCGGACACTACGAACGCTTCATGGAGGTCAATCTCGACAGGTTCAATTACACGACGACCGGTCAGGTCTATCAGACGGTCATCCAGAGAGAACGCAATCTGGAATACGATGGGGCCTGCGTCGAGGTCGTTCCTCATGTCCCGGAAGAGATCATTCATCGGATCAAAGAAGTCGGCAGACGCCGGAAGGCTGATTTTGTCATCGCCGAGATCGGCGGGACCGTAGGCGAATACCAGAACATACTCTTTATGGAAGCAGCCCGCATGATGAGCTTCCAGATGCCGGGCGATGTCATCCACGTCCATGTGGGCTATCTTCCGCTCCCGCCCAGCATTGGCGAAATGAAATCAAAACCAGTACAGTATTCCATCCGGTCCCTGAACGCCGCTGGTATCCAGCCGGATTTCCTCATCTGCCGCTCCGAGCATCCTGTGGATGCCAAACGCAAAAAGAAAATAGCAGTAGCGGGCAATATGGACCTCGACAATGTCATCGGGAACCCTGATGTAGCAAGTATCTATGAAGTTCCCATGATCCTCGAGGAACAGGGGTTCGGCGATAAGATCCTCAAGCGGGCCGGTATCCGCAAACGCAAAGGCCATATGGAGGATTGGGCAAAATTGATCAAGGTGATCAAGGGTGCGACCAAGCCGGTGACCATCGGTATTGTCGGGAAATACATCACTTCAGGTGATTTTCAGCTTGAAGATTCGTATGTCTGTGTGATCGAAGCTATCAAGCACGCTGCCTGGTTCCATAAACTCCAGCCCAAGATCGTCTGGTTTGACGCTGAGGAGGTGGTGAAGCACGGGATGAAAAGCCTGGAAGGTCTGGACGGGATCATTGTCCCGCAGGGCTGGGGAAGCCGTGGCTCAGAGGGCAAGCTGGCGACCATCAGGTATGCCCGTGAGAACAAGATACCATACCTCGGCTTGTGCTTCGGCATGCAGCATGCCGTCATTGAGTTCGCCCAGGATGTCGCCGGGATCAAGGACGCCAATTCCGAAGAGATCGATCCCAAGACCAAGAATCCTGTGGTGCATATCATGGAATATCAGAAAAAGATCCTGGCCACCAAACGCTACGGCGGCACGATCCGGCTGGGCGCGTATCCCTGTGTGGTCAAGCCCGGGACGCTGCTGTCTGAGATCTATGGCGGTAAGAAGACCGTCTCGGAACGACATCGTCATCGCTATGAATTCAATAACGACTATAAAGCCCAGCTGACTAAAAAAGGTCTGATCATTTCAGGTACGTCGCCGGATGGCAAGCTCGTCGAAGCGGTCGAGCTCAAGGACCATCCGTTCTTCCTCGGGACACAGTTCCACCCGGAATACAAATCCAGACCGCTCATGCCGCATCCGATCTTTGTCAAGTTCATCGAAGCAGCCTCCAAGAACAAGCCAAAAAACAAATAAGGGCCTTGCCATGTTTGATGTCGTGACCCTGGGCGGAGCAACGGTCGATCTGTTCATCCGGACTCCCGACTCCCGCATCATCAGTGTGAAGGAAGCCCTTTTTCAGCAGGACTACCTGGCATTTGAGTACGGCAAGAAGATCTACGTCGAAGATGTCCTGTATACCATGGGCGGCGGCGGTAATAATACCGCAGTAGCTTTTGCCCGGCTTGGACTGAGTACAGCATTCATAGGCGCCATCGGCCAGGATGAGGAAGGCCGGAAGATCCTCATGGCGCTCAAGAGTGAAGGGGTACGGACGGATTTCATCTCCCGCGTCACGGATCAGAATACGGGATTATCGCTGATCATCAACAGTTTTGATGGCGACCGCACCGTGTTCAGCTTCCGAGGCGCCAACGACAAACTCACTGCGGCCATGATCAACTGGGACCAGTTGTCAGAGGCTTCCTGGCTCTATCTGCATTCCCTCAGTGGGGAAGCTCATGCGATCCTGGAAGAAGTCATCAGATTTGCAGGGGACAAAAAGATCAAGATAGCCTGCAATCCAGGTGCTCAGCAGCTGTCGCTCGGGCTCGATGGACTGAGCCATGTGATCAAAGCAAGCGATGTGTTCGTGCTGAACAAGGAGGAAGCTGAACTGCTGACCTCGATGCGCGCTCCGCACAGACCTATTGATCCCGCTCTCTATCCAGTTGAAGTGATGAAGGGTGAGCCCTGGATCAGTGATGTGAGGGAGATCCTGCGGACCATTTATGCTATAGGTCCCAGGATCGTCGTCATCACCGACGGTATCAAAGGTGCACACGCCTATGACGGCATTTCATATTACTGGATGCCTGTGTATCCCTATGCTCCTCTGGACACTCTGGGGGCCGGGGATGCTTTTGCCGCGTCCTTCGTCGCCGGGCGGATCCAGGGCAAGCCGATCGAAGAGTGTTTGATGATGGCAGCCGCCAATGGCAGCTCGGTGGTCCGCAAGTACGGGGCGCAGCCGGGATTGTGCACTGCCGCCGAGATCGTTCAGATCATGACTGCTCACGCAGCCTTTGTCCCGATCAGGGAATCAGGCAGCCAGAACGAAACTATCACCAGGAGTTTGTCATGGGGCTAGAGTCTCTCGCTACGAAAAAAGTTGATTTCACCGGAGAGGACCGCAAACGGAAGAAGAAACTGTGGGTGCTCGCGGGTGTCGCTTTGTTCCTCGTGCTTGGTGCGGGCGGTGCTGCGGCCTGGATGCTCCTTGGTCCAAAGAACGCGGTAGATGACGTGCCTGTCACGGTGGACAATACCGAAGCAGTTGTACCCGCAGAAATACATCTTCCGGAAGCGCCAAAAGTGATCC
>CAYOQW010000212.1:0-2876 GCA_964406175.1 uncultured Candidatus Saccharibacteria bacterium | reverse complement strand
GTATGGTAGACCTTCCGGATATCGGAAAGCTCCACCGCGTAGTCACTGTGGTTGTTTTTCATACTATTCCTTGGCGATCATATCTTGGATCTTGGCTTTATTACTTTCGAACTGATTTGCCATTTTCAATAAAAGATCTGGCTTGATCATCACCAGCCCGATCTTCCCGGGACCGCTCATGACCAGAAGCTTGTCTCCGGGTTGGATGTTCAGCGCCTTGCGTGCGTCAGCCGGCACGACTACCTGCCCCTTGTCATTCATGGTCACCGATCCGAAAAATTCGTCCATCATGGGTAACATGGAGTACTCCAATGATTAATAAATTTACTATTTGTAATAAAAGTATTACATGTATTACTTTTATTGTCAATCGCCTCGAGTTGGACTCACGCACACAGTCGTGGACTGCACCATGATCTACCGCTTTCACATCCTGACAGATATAGAAAAAGCCCGTCCTATAGAGGGACAGGCTCTCGCTGATCGGAACACAAAAAGTCTACTTCGTAAGCTCCTGAATGATCCTCTGCAGTTGTTTGGGATCATTACTGCACTCCTGGGCCTTCTCTTCCATGTACAAGGACATGGCACCTGAGAGCCCTGACTTGGCTGCCTTCATCTGGGTCAGGATGGCAAAACAGTCGTCCCCCTGCTCCAGCATCCGGTTGATCGCGCCGAGCTGACCGATGACATTATTGATCCGTTGTTCCAGTGTTTTCATAGTCGCTCCATCAGTTGTCCAAACCTTAACCAGACAGTTCATCAATGTACTTGCCGGCCGCGATCGCGGCGATTGTGCCATCAGAGACAGCTGTGGTGATCTGGCGGATTTTTTTGCTGTTCACATCGCCGCAGGCATAGACCCCGGGGATGTTGGTCTGCATCTGGTCATCGACCAGCGCATAGCCCCACTTGTCGAGTTTCAGAGTTGGAGCAAAATCAAGATTGGGATCAAAACCGGCAAACACAAACACCATACCGCATCCCAGCGCTGTTTTCCCGCCGGTCTTCAGATCCTCCACGATGACCCGATCCACAGAACCGGCATTCCCCATGACGAACTCACGAGGTTCGTGGTTCCAGAGGAACTCAACCTTGGGATCGGCAAAGATCTTTTCCTGGGCTTCCTTGTTGGCCTGGAGCGTGTCGAACTGATGCACAATAGTTAACTTGCGGGCGAACTTCGTCAAAAAGAGCGATTCTTCGATCGCTGAGTTACCGCCGCCGATCACGACCACATCCTTGCCTTCACAGTGTTTGCCATCGCAGGTCGCACAGTAGGATACTCCCTTGCCCTTGTACTCTTTCTCACCTTTCACCCCGATCTCTCTGGGGTGCGAACCTGTAGCGATGATGATCGCCTTTGCCTGAATGGTCTCCTCACCATCGAGCAGGACGGTCTTTTTGTCGAGGTCGACCGCATCGATGTCCACGGCCAGTCTCATCTGTGTGCCATACACCTTGGCCTGCTCTTCGAAGTAGTACATGAGCTCCATGCCTGACACCGGTTTGATGAAGCCGGGATAATTACATACCTGATGCGTGATGCCAGCTTTGCCGCCAGCCAGCTGAGGATCGATGACGATAGTGGAGATCTTGGCGGCGGCTGCATACAGAGCTGCGGTCAGGCCAGCCGGTCCTGCACCCATGATGATCAGGTCGACATCCGTCTGCCGCTTCATCTGCTGCGCGACAGCCTGCTCATAGACCTCTGCCGGGACGTGCTGCTGCAGGACTGCCTTGATCTCTGCCTTTTTGATACCGCCATGCAGCCGCTGCGGGAGCAGCTCGCCATCACGGAAGAACAGCAACGTCGGGCTGCCGGTCACCTGGAGCTTCTGTGCCAGTTCCCTGTTCTCCTGCCGGAATATTTTCAAAAATGACACCTGGCCATTGAACAGCGAAGCTACGGCATCGAGCTTGGGCGCCAGGGCTTCGCAGGGGGGACACTCCGTGGAATAGAAATCAAGAACCGTCAGCCCTTTGTGTTGAGCTACCAGTTCCTCGTATTCCTCACCCTTGATCTCCCTGACGTATTCGCTCATGGTTCATTCCTCAGTAGTTCTACAAAACCTGAACCTCACTAGTAGAGGTCAGGAGTCAAGTTTGTAATACTCCGCTCCCAGCCGCAGCAGTTGCTCGATCGGTCGACAGTCAGGGGAAGCGATGCCCGCGCCACTGGCCGCGGCCACTGCACCACAGCCACCTCCGCAGAACGGAGCGACCGCACAATTCTTGCATTTTTCCATGGTCAGGGTACTGCGGCCCTGCCAGACAGCGACGTTCTCGGCATCCAGCTGAGCCGGCGGAAAAAAACTGCCGAGGCGATACTGCGGATTGCCGACCGTGGCGGTACATCCATAGATGCCGCCATCCGGTGCAAAGGCCCACTCATACTTCGTGGCAGGACAACTGTCAAAGTTCGGCAGCAGGAGCTCGCCTTCTTCGGCGAGATGCTTCATACCTGAGAGCCGGGGCTGGTGGAATTTCTGCAGAACCTGATCGTTCTGTGCCAGCTTCACATATTCCTGCCAGAGCTCAAAGCGACCGAACAAACGTTTGGGATCGTTCCTGCCGCCTGAGCAGCTGTACAGCTCATAATTGCGGCCGATCTGGGTATAAAAATTGTGCGGCGCGTGGTCAAGCCAGCCGCGCCGTTCTGCTTCGCGTGCCAGTTCAGGCAAAAAGGAGATATTCTCCTTGTCGGTGACGACGCGCAGGTTGACCGGAATGTTCTTGGCCAGCATGGCATCGATGCCGTGTGCGACTTTTTCAAACGTTCCCTGACCGCCTGCCAGAGGACGACGTAGATTATGGATTTTCTGAGGTCCATCCAGGGTCACCTGCACTTCCTTGATGAACGAACGGTCCAGGAG
>CAYOQW010000211.1:0-2891 GCA_964406175.1 uncultured Candidatus Saccharibacteria bacterium | reverse complement strand
GTTTTTTGCATATCAATGTCATACATCGCGAGTGCATCAGCTACTCGTCGCGCATTATCGACCATGCCGGGCTGATCGATCGGATACCTGCGGCCACCCTGAGAACGTGGGTTTGTAGAGCCCCTTGCCGGTAGCCGCAGACCACAGTGGCTCATGGTAGCAACCAATGCAACCTGTCTGGGGAATGCTGAAAAACTGGTCTCCATGCTCGGTGGAGGGTGAGTATCAATGGCATAGATCATCCGAGTCGCCATATTCTTCAGGTCATAGACAAAAAAAAGGCGTCCTGTCTGACTGATCGCAGGCACGACGCATAGATCCGCGATCGATAGCATGGCTTGCCCTACTTCCTCCATAAAGAAGTACCCATGAAGTACCGTTCGGCAGATCATCGAGACGGCTCCTGCATCCAAACCGGTTTCTTTATCCATCAGCTGATCGAACAGCCAAAGATAGATCTTTTCCTCGTGTTGCCATCTCTGTTCCGGTTGCTCCAAAGCAGCCGCTCCCCGTTTTTCCCAGCCTTGTCGAGCACCAGGAGGGATGGCGATCTGCAGAACGCTTTTCATCCAAGGGTATTTATCGATTATGCTGTCTATGTCGCTATCCAGTAGGATTTTTGCGAAATCATGAAGCAGCCCAATAAGACGGCTCCACTCAACATTCACTGAATCCGAGATCATACCATTGATGAACGTCCCGAATACTTCCAACAGCTGAGCGACAGGAAGTACATGATTATAGAGGACAAATTTTCCTGCTTTATCAACATCTAACATTCGCCCAACTACACCGTCTTCCGCCATTATTTGTTTCAATGCATCGAGTGCCGTCGCTTGATCTTCACACAGCTGACGCTGCTCGCCTAACCGCAGTCCATTGAGAGCGAAAACATTGACTTAATTATGCTAACGACATTGACTGTCACTATGAGATGCTGAAAACTGGGAGATACCAAACAAACGGTATCACCGAACTAATACTGTTACGAAGGCCGACTGGAAACATTCGGTGAAGAAGGCCGCACACAGACGACGATCAGTCCCGAGCAAGCTGCAGGTGCTGATAAGGCCCTCAATTGTTCCGGCTTTCTTGGGAGAATAATTGCTTCTCCGGAGTATTCAGGATCTTGCATGATCATGGAATGGAACACGTTCCATTTATATACATATAGCCTTACGTAGGAACAAAAAGGACCCGCGGCTGCCAGCCATACGGGTCTTGTTTTTGATCACCCTTCACTCCATTCACTCCTGCAACAGTATCGCCTTTTCCAGCTCTGCGACCTGGTGTTGCAAGAGCTGAACCCTGCGGTCCTGCTCCTTCAGCTCTACCTGGTTGTGGAGTTCCTGCTTGGAAAGTCGCTGGGTGACTCGTCTGACATCAGAGATCTCTCTGCCCATCAAGACAATCTGCGACTCAATCCCATCAAGTCGTTGTTCAACGATATCAAGTCGCTTTTCAACTCTATCAAGACGTTGCTCGACAGCATCCAGACGCTTCTCGACTGCACTCAGCCGAGCCTCGATAGCCTCGAGACGAACATACATCCGGTCAAACTGAGGCGTGACCAGCGTATCGATCGTCTGGATGATCGATGCATCTACAATAGTGCCGATCTGTTGCAGATCTTGTTTGGTCAGGGACATCTCTACGTTCCAATGAACAAGAATTGTACCGGCATCCTACGCCTGCCAAAAGACAAGATCAATAGGCATGCAGTACAAGTTGTCAGGCGCACACTAGACCGTCAAAGACGACCGTACATCGCCTACTTTCACCCTCTTCTGCTCCAGAGTGTCCCTATCTCTGATGGTCACGGCACCGTCCTCAAGTGAATCAAAGTCGACCGTGATGCAGTACGGCGTCCCGGCCTCATCCTGACGGCGATAGCGGCGACCGATCGAGCCTGCTCCGTCGTAGGAGACCATCATGGACTGCTTCAGGTCATCATAGATCTCGCGGGCGACCTTCACCAGCTTTTCATCCTTGGTCAGCGGGAACACCGCAGCCTTGATCGGAGCGACCTTGGAGCTCAGCCGAAGCACTACACGGGTCTCCCCGTCCTGCTCATCCTCGTGGTAGGCATCGCAGAGGATCGCAAGCGTCATGCGGTCGACGCCGAGCGACGGCTCGATGACGTATGGGAAGTATTTCGCCTTGTTCACTTCGTCGAAGTACTGCATGTTCTTGCCGCTGAACTGGCTGTGCTGCTTCAGGTCGAAGTCTGTGCGATTGGCGATACCCTCGAGCTCCTTGAACCCGCCGAAAGGAAAACTGTACTCGATATCAGTAGCTGCAGCCGCATAGTGAGCCAGCTCCTTCTTCTCATGGTCGCGAAAACGAAGGTTCTCTGCTTTGAGCCCCATGCCCTGGTGCCAGGCCATGCGGGTTTCCTTCCAGTAGGCATGCCACTGGTCAGGAGTTTTGTCCCCGCCCATATCAGGCGGCTGGCAGAACCACTCGAGCTCCATCTGCTCGAACTCGCGAGAACGGAAGATGAAATTGCGGGGGTTCACTTCGTTCCGGAACGCCTTGCCGATCTGGGCAATGCCAAAAGGAACTTTCAGCCGGCTGGATTTCTGCACATTGTCAAAGTTGATGAAGATGCCCTGGCAGGTCTCGGGACGCAGGTATGCCGTGGCGGTTGCTTCTTCTACCGGGCCGATGAACGTCTTGAACATGAGGTTGAACGCCTTCGGCTCCGTGAACTTCTTGGACCCGCAGGCCGGGCACTTGCCCTTTTCGAAGATCTCTTCCATGGTGATCCCCTGCTCCTCGGCCAGGTGATCAGCCCGGAAACGCTGCTTGCACTGCTTGCAGTCCACGAGCGGGTCGGTGAAATTGGTGATGTGTCCGCTGGCCTCCCAGGTCCTGGGATTGTGCACGAT
>CAYOQW010000210.1:0-2891 GCA_964406175.1 uncultured Candidatus Saccharibacteria bacterium | reverse complement strand
CCTGTGCGTTTACGAATGGCCCCATGATGTGCACCGAAATGTACGCTCTGGGCGACAGCTGCCGGCAGTACGCCAACTGTGACGTGGTCAAAGGTGCCTGTGTACTGAATACGTCTGACAAGTTCGAAGCTTGCAAGTCCTGTGTAGCACGATGCCAGAGCACCCAGGGCAGCGATGTGGCTGGAGCGTTCAGCTGCGAGAGTCTCTGCACCCAATAATTAGTTCTACGACGAGAAAGATGAAATGTCTGACGAACAAGAACAACAGAACGACTTCGCATCAGAAGAATTCCTCCATGACCTGGAAGGCCGATTAGCACCACTGATTGATGCCGAATTCGAACTATATAGTGCCAGCCAGCTCATTGAAACCGAATTCCATCTCAGGCGGGAAGCAGATCGACACCCGTATCATGCCACGAAAGCAAGGGTTAATAAAAACAGGGTACTAAGGCATTTTGCCCGTCGTGATCTCTACCAGAAGATCAAACTCCTGATCAATAACCTCCCCAGCAAAATGCCAGGGGGGTGGCAGTGGGATTCACTGCAAGCACAGTGTGCGGGACCCCAAGACGATCCCACAGTCGTCGAAAATAATGAGTTCTTGACCCACCTCGAAGGAGTGCTCGTTCACTGCGGGTATATTGAAATCGCTACCCAGATCGGCCAGAGATCAAATCAACGGAACCCGGAATCGGAGGGGCCAATGGAGCACCCTCGGGATGCTCTGGTCATAGCTGATGTTTATCTTCGGCTGCGGGCACTCGGCCACGATGGCCAGCAATTGCGGAGCTAGTCGAGTTGCCCGCTGCTCTCCGGTTTTGCTATAGTGTCGGGGTATTCCATCAGGAGGGCATATGTTCACCGACATTCTCAAAGCAGTCATTCTCGGTATCGTCGAAGGTGTCACTGAATTCCTGCCCATCAGTTCGACCGGCCATCTCATCCTGGTCAACCAGGCGATCACGTTCAGCGAAGACTTCACCAAGCTCTTCGATGTGATCATCCAGCTGGGAGCCATCCTGGCGGTCGTCGTCCTGTTCTGGGACCAGTTGTGGCCGTTTGGTAAAGACAAGGAGCATACGAAAGCATCGATCCTGACCTGGTCCAAGACCTGTGTCGGCGTCGCCCCGGCCATTCTGGCCGGAGCCCTGCTCTACAGCACCATTGAGGAAAAGCTGTTCTCCCCTCTCACCGTGGCGATCTCACTGGCTATCGGTGGCATACTGCTCATCCTGATCGAACGCCGCAAAAGGACCGCTCGGATCACAGCCATCTCCCAGATCAGTTTTGGCATGGCGATCGCTATCGGCTGCTTCCAGTGTCTCGGCATGATACCAGGGACTTCACGGTCCGCCGCCACGATCATCGGAGCCATGCTGCTCGGTGCCAGCCGAGGGGTTGCCGCTGAATTTTCATTCTTCCTCGCCGTCCCCACCATGGTCGCCGCTTCGGCGTACAGCCTGTACAAACACGGCTTTTCGCTGAGCGGTTCAGAAGCCACCCTCGTCGCCGTCGGCTTCATCACCTCGTTCATCACCGCACTCCTTGTCATCAAGACTTTTGTCGGCTGGATCAAGAAGCATGATTTTCAGGCTTTTGGCTGGTACCGTATCGCCCTGGGGGCACTTGTCCTGCTTCTCCTCGCCTAAGGAACAGCATGAATAATACCTTGGCCACAACAAAGCAAAAGATCATCTGGTTCATGGCCATTTTTTATATACTGGTCATAGCCCGCGTGCTCTGGTATATCGCGATCGATGCCATTCTGAGCGAACCCCTTGGTTTCTTCTCCAGCAATCTGAACCGGGCAATGATCTGGATCCTGCCGCCGGTCCTGTACCTGCGGTATGTCGACAAGGTTCCCCCAACCAGATACCTGAAACTCACAACGTCACTCAAAGAGGGGTTGATCTGGTCAGTTGGAGTTGCGATCTTTGGCATCGTCTGGCAGCTTGGGGCTCTGCTGTTCAAACTCGATACGATCGGCAAACCAGACCTGCTGGACCTCCTGTCCCTGGTCACCGTCCCCGTCTGCGAGGAGATCATGATGCGGGGCTTCATCCTCGGTAAACTTTCGGAGCTGATTTCGTTTCGAAAAGCCTTGATCCTCACATCGCTCTTTTTCTATTCGGTGCACTTCCCAGGCTGGATCATGATCTCGCATCTGTCGCCCTGGCTTATGGTACGGTACGCTGTTTCTGTGGTCTTCATCGTCGGCATGGGCGGGGCCTGGCTTACCCGAAAGTCTAATTCGCTCTACCCAGCAATGATTCTCCACGCGGTCAACAATTTCATCGCGGGCATCTGAACCGGCGACAGCCCTAAACAGAATTTCATCCTTCGATCAAACATTCCATAGGAGATCTGACATGACCCCGACTCTGCCGGACGAGAACAGCTATCGCTTCACGGTAGTCCTGAACCGCAAGATCGAGACAGGACGCCTCTTCAATGCACTAGGGCACATGACCGCAGGGCTGGCTGGCGGATCAGCGAAAGCTGATGACCTGTATCTGCTCCAATACCAGGACTCCGACGGAGGCGCTCACCCGAACATCTCGCACTTTCCGTTCATCGTGCTCCAGGCTGAAAATTCCAACAAGATCCGCACCCTGCGGCAAGAAGCTATCGCCCAAGAGATACCGTATACTGATTTCACCAGCACTATGACCATCGGGACATCGGCAGAGCAGCAAGCTGTGACCCGGTCGACACCCGAGGCCGAGCTGGAGTATTATGGCATCTGCCTGTTCGGCCCGACCGACCAGATCAAGGCATTGACCAGAAAATTCTCACTTTTCAAAGGCTGACCTCTTTCACCCTTTCATAGAACAAAAGCAGACGACGCAGTGCATCGTCTCTAGATATTCCTACATCGTACTTCCTACC
>CAYOQW010000209.1:0-2897 GCA_964406175.1 uncultured Candidatus Saccharibacteria bacterium | reverse complement strand
GGCAGCGCGATCACCCTGGTATCCACGAACTGTCTGGCCGCCCATCAGGAGCTCCATGACCACATCTTTCCATTCACGAAAGTACAGAAATGACCGAGAAGTCTGCTGTTGCCAAGGCCAAACCCGAAGCGGTCCACGAACACTCGGCTGGCGGTATCGTTTTCAAACGTGAGGGGGATCTCATCCTCATCGCCATCACCTATCGTAATTACCACAAGGACTGGACCCTGCCCAAAGGACACCTCGAAGCAGGTGAAACAGCCGAGCAGGCAGCCCTTAGGGAAGTCTGGGAAGAGACCGGTATCAAGGCCCGGATCATCAGTCAGATCGGCTTTTCCGTTTACCGCTTCCGCGACAAAAAGAAAAAAAAGCTCATAGAAAAACTGGTCGACTATTTCCTCATGGAAATGCTCGAAGATACCGGGAATATCCAGCTCGAAGAGATCGATGAAGTTGCCTGGCTTCCGTTCATGGAAGCGATCCGCAAGCTTTCGTTCCCTCGTGATCGAGACCTCGTGCAGCAGGCAGTTGCCCAGATACCGCGGAGATGACCTACTGAGGCAGGACCTCTTCCCACTTCAGTATTTCGTACTGGCCTGTGGTCGGGAAATAGGGAGGCGGAGCGTAGAGCAGGTGAGGGTCATAAAAGGTGCTGGTGGTGCGGAACCCATCGACGATGTGATTGGAACCGTCCACCCAGCTCCAGGTCCAGACCTTGTTGCTGATGACACTTCCATAGATCCGGATAGAATTCTTGATCGATCCGCCGTACTCAGGCCGGATGACCTTGCCCCTCTGGGCCAGCAGCACTGCATCGACTTCCAGATCGGTAGGAGCGGAGTATGATGCCCTGATGTCCCCCTGAGCCACCAGACCGATGACCGACGCACCATTTTCCGCAAAATACTGCAGATCATCATGCAGAATGATAGAACGGTACGTACCGGATGCCTCAGGAAAATGCGCTGCAGCGATGACCACCCGACTGCTGGTCGCACCTTCGACCCAGACCTTGTCATCGATGAAGATGACCCCGTTTGACGGCATATTATAAGACTGGACAAATGATTCAGTCTGAATATCATCACCGTAGTTCTGATTTCCGCCATCGACGGTCCAGCCGGTATTGGTATAGACCTTGGTAACCTTGTACACATCGATGGTATCATCAGTTGCCGTAGCCGTATTATTGGACCTGAGGATCAGGTGATAACCGTACTTATTACTGGTCGTGATGAAGATCCCGCCATTTTGCGCCAGGGTCTGCATATCAGACAGATCACCGCTGATCTGGTCAAAATCGATCTCCGACACCCCCATTTCCCAAAAACTGCTGGGACCGCCGGCACCCCATACCCCCGGCTTGGTGAGGTTGCTGCAGCCGTGCATAGGCAGGCAGGTATAGGTCAGTTTGGCACTGGTGATCTGGTCATTTCCTGTACCGTCAAACCGGATACCGCCATTGCTGTGCAGTTTGCCGTCAACGCCTTCAGATGAACCGATCCAGACATCGCTGGCAGTAAGAAATGCAAATTTCGCCAGACTTGGTACGCCTACCTGGGCTACCAGCGTTCGCTCGGGAGACGTATCCCTCGACGTGATGCCGGTCGAGCGCACCGTAGCAATAGTCGAACCATCTACCGGTGGCGTTATCTCCAGGACATAGCGGCCGATCACATTGCCATACGTGTCTTCAAAATCGTGAACATAGGGACCTGCTTCCCCGGTCCCATCCTGATAATCAGTCGGATTGTGATTCAGATACCACATATAATAGTTGATCCCGGCTTCTGCGATCTGCAGACTGAGAAGCGAATCCTTTTCCTGATGGGAAAACCAGTTCTCGTTCATCACGCTCTTGACCAGACCCGCCACGAGCACCAGCAGCAGTGCGACCACCGCGAGGGAAACAAATACGACATAACCAGCCTGTTTCGGCGCGGTCTTTCTCATGGATTTTCCAGTGTGATCATATAGTTGCTCTCTTCCAGCCCAAAGCTCACCGGCATGCCAATGCTATAAGTTATTTTTCAAATTCCTGACCTGCACTTTAGACGTGAGGAAAAAGGCACCCGGCTGCAGTTCGATCACGGTATCCACCTTGAACGAGATCTCGACCATCCGCACGACGGAACAGGTGACCGGAGTGGTCAGTGCCGCTCCTGTACCGGTATAGGAACTGTTGTAATACTTAAAAAGTACATAGCTGCTGTCATTCAGGATATCGCCGAACGCGGTCTTGACCACTTCATTACCGGTCTGATACGTCAACGGCGACCCTGTCGGCTCGATGATCCCACGTTTGAGCTTCCGGTCCTGGACGAAATACCGGACCCGTTCTTTGACATCATCCATGTCGTAGTCGCTATAGAAAGCAATATCCAGGGTACCGCAGATCACGATCGGATACTCATTGCTGGCTCCAGTGGCAGCCTCTCGGATCTCGCGATTCATCTTGTCTATGGCGGAACGCGCCACCCGCTGATTGGCGATGCTGCCCATGGCACGCCCATTGAGCTTCACTCCTGCGCTGATTAACCTGAGGATGACCAGCAGGAGCATGGTGAACAACGCCGTCACGATAAGGGTCTCGATAAGCGTCATGCCTGATCGGGATCCTGATCTGCCAGATGTCCGAGAAGTGAACTGCAGCATGGCTAGAGGTGTACCAGATAGATGGTCTGAGTATTGGAACCGGTCGTTTCCGTGATATCAGTGTGCTGGGATGTATAACTGCCGAGTGTAGTGTCGATACTGTACGCCCCGGTGCGGAGCGATGCGAAGTCCGCCCTGCCCGAGGAATCGGTCAATAACGTCTGAGTAAAGACGCCATCGTCACTGGAGAGCGTGACACTTGCTCCTTCCTGCACCAGCTGAGCACCTGCGCTGTCACGGAC
>CAYOQW010000208.1:0-2910 GCA_964406175.1 uncultured Candidatus Saccharibacteria bacterium | reverse complement strand
GTTCTGATGCAGTGACTTTACGTATTTGTGCTAATTCGTGAAGTTGACTTCACGAATTTCTACTAATTCAGGATTTTCGGATCCTTTTTCCCTAACTGCAGATTGTTCTGTCGAGAGACCACTTTCTTCCCTGATCTCTGTTCGATCTCCTGCTGATCGAACAGGAACGACTACAGGAGTATTTTAGTTGTTATACAAAAATGTATACTAACTGAAACAAACACACGGCGAGTAGCGAATGAGGTCAAGATGCTGGTGAGGATCAGATCCCCAATGTGATCGTCTGCCGGTACTGTTTCTGGATGTCTTTCAACTGTTTGAGGTTTTCTATCTCTGCCTGCCGCTGGAGAAAGGGTCCCACATCCTGGATGATCACGGAGGGATCGTACCGGTCGAAAATAGTATCCATTCTTTCGAGAAGACCGTCCAGCGTTGAGATCCCTGTCATTTCCTCCAGGAGCTCCATGTCGGGGGTGACCCGGTGGAGCATGTACCACATGGTGTCGTAGTAGTCCCGGCCCTTCGTGTAGGGCCTCTTGATCAGGGCGGCGAGTTTGCCGGCCATCATGCCGGGGAGATCGCGTTTACGCAGGGGGAACGTGAAGTTGTATTTGGAAATAGTGAAGGTCTCTGTGCTGGTCAATGCCGGCGGATGGGTATCGATCTCCAGCTTGATGGTGAAGGTCCGTTTGGGGTCGGTACTGAGTCCCAGCTGATGCAGCAGGCCTGGGAACTTGAAATAGCCTTTGTAGACAGTGGTTTTTTCATGCCCCGTGTGTTCAGTGGTGATACCCTGGTCTGAGAAAAACCGGGCGATCGGTTGCATCAGGGTGCCAAGCGAGATCTGAGGATTCCGGATGGCATCATATTCAAAGTCAAGATCTTCGGAATAGCGGGGAAGATCATAAAAGAATCTGAGAGCTGTTCCGCCGCCAAAGATCAGGTCGGCGGCATGGGGAGAATTGCTCAGCCGGTAGAGCACTATGGTTTGCAGGAGTTCCCGCAGAATATGGATCTTCGCCTGTTTGTCAGTAGCTGATGACAGGTGGGAGAGTACGATCTCAAGCATGGCGTCGCCTCCATTGATCAGAGTTGGTAGTGATCGGCACAATACCGCCAAAACGCGGTCAGTCTGGGCACGTTGAATCTGTTCAAGTAGCCTTCCAGTCTGGCCAGGTCAAGCGTGTCGAGGTTCTGCAGGCGGAGCTCGGCACAGTACTCCTCGTCGAGGCGTAGCTGGGATTTGCTGAGGTAGAGCTGGTCAAGAAGTGCTTTTTCCGGGTCCGCGAGGTAGAAGCCGTCGACCAGACGGTAGCCGAAGTAGAGTTCCGGCTTGATGTTCCGATACCAGTATGTGCCTGTTGCATTGGTAAATGTCTTGGTCTTGCGGGTCGTCACTGAGGTCACCTGAAAGGCTGCATCAGGGATGAGCTGATAGTATGACAGGGCATACTGCAGGCTGACATAGGATGGTTCGTAGAGGAGATTTGCGGTTTTGGCCGGCTCCGGCAGGCGGGAAGCGACGGCGTAGAGGCTCTTTTTTAATTTCACGACGTAGCCCTGCTTCTGCCAGTTATACAGATTCTGGCGGAGCGAAGCGATGCTGCGGTCAGGGAAATATGCTCTCAGCTGCTCAGTTGAGAATATGGGTTGCTGACGAACTTTGGTTTCCAGAGCCCGGATATTCATTTCTTTAAACATAAAATAATTTAGTATTACAGAAACAGTTTACTGGTTTGAGCGGTAGTTTGTCAATTCTTAATCTTGGACACGGTCCCTGTACGATTGCATTTTCATATGCAGTTGACTACTATCAGTTCGCTATCTCAGGAATATGCTCAGTTGTAGAGAGTCAGAACCCTTATGAACCGTCTACGCACATTTCTCTGCCGTTTTGACCGTGACTACCTGCTTCTCTTCGTCCTCATCCTCGGCTCGCTGTTCCCGCTGCTTCGGAGCGGCTATCTGAGCGACGATGCCACGAATTCGTTCACCGGCGGCTATCTGGCCCTGGAGCACCGGACGCTCTGGCAGCATACGTTCTACTATATGAACCAGTGGATCCAGTCCATCGGGCGGTTCTTTCCGCTGGCCTGGTACGGGTACGCGGTGTTCGTGTGGATCGGCAGCCTGTTCGTCTACAAGCTGACGATCCTGTTCGTCGTCCTCCTGGACATCTTCCTGTTCACCTGGCTCCTGAAACGACTGTTCGCGAACGATCGGATCGTGAAGCTGTTCCTCCTGCTGGTCACGGTCTGCATCCAGTTCCGCAACTACCACGACCCGATCCTGTCCTTTGCCTTTCTGCTGCCGCTGGTGTTCTTCTATACCCTGGTGTCGCTGCTGCTGTTCGACAGCTACCTCTCAAGGCCGCGTATCCTGACGCTTTTCGGGAGTACGTTCTTCTATGCGGTCTCCCTGCTCACCTATGAGATCACGTACGTCTTCTTCATCTTTCATCTGCTCCTGCTGGCCTATCGGTCCCGCGAACGCGTAACGCGGACGCTCCTGAAGGCGTGGCCTTTCATCGTGAGCGCCGGCCTGGCGGTGCTGCTGTCGCTGTGGCTGCGGCAAGGCAAGGAGCATGGCAGCTATGAAATGGTGCTGTCGGTTCCCCGGTATCTGTCCACCTTTGCCAAACAGTTCCTCTCAGCGTTCCCGCTGTCGTACTCGCTCAGATTGCTGGTCCAGGCGAAGCACCGGGCAGCATTTCTGACCAATATCACTCTGTCTGATCTGCTGCTGACATTTCTGTTCTTCAGTCTTTACTTGAAATTCAGCGCGGCTGTCGCTCTCAAAACAGTCCGTCAGTACTTCTTCCTGCTGATCTTGGCCGGAGCACTGCTGGTCCTGCCGGCCAGTATCGTCGCCATCTCGCCCAAGGTGCAGGAAGAACTTCGCTGGGGGCTC
>CAYOQW010000207.1:0-2944 GCA_964406175.1 uncultured Candidatus Saccharibacteria bacterium | reverse complement strand
GTTGCAGCCCTGGACATAGACCTCGCTGGTGCCCCAACCCTCAGGTTCCAGGAAGAACTGATGCGAACGTTTGTCAGGGAAATGAGCGACTTTGGCTTCAAACGAGGGACAGTACCGCGGCCCTATGCCGGTGATGACACCCGAGAACAGCGGAGCACGATGAAAATTCTGACGTACGATCTCATGGGTCTCATCATTTGTATGGGAAAGAAAACAGGGTACCTGGGGCATCCAGTGCTGCAACTGACGCGGATGATGCCGTTTCAAATAGTTCCACCAGAACGACCCACTCGCCCTTTCCCGGCAACTGAGTGAACGTTCCAGCATACTCTGAATAGACTTCCGGTCATAATAGTGGCTAAACCACAGCGGCTCCGCACTCCCATGCTGTACGCTCAATTCGCTGAAATCTACGGTCTCGGCATTGATGCGAGGTGGCGTACCCGTCTTCCAGCGGACCAGCTCCAGCCCAAGGGCTGACAGGCTGGCAGACAGGGCAACAGCCGGCATCTCACCATTACGACCACCCGAATACAAAGTGTCCCCTACGATGATCCTGCTGTCCAGCGACGTCCCGGTGGTCAGAATGACCGTGGACGCCAGATACTCTGTCCCTAGGTGGGTCCTGACACCTCTGACCGAAGGATGCTGCCCGAGGTCGGAAGTACGAGGTACGATCTTTTCTTTCTTACGTCGTATTTCATACTTCGTACTTCCGTCCCCTTCGACCAGCAACTCAGTGACAAGTGCCTGCTTCACTTCCAGGTTTGCCTGCGATTCAAGCACGCTCTTCATCCGCTTCATGTAGCCGATCCGGTCCATCTGGGCACGTAGTGCCTGCACAGCCGGTCCCCGGCTGTCATTCAGCATCCTGATCTGTATCATCGTTTCGTCTATATTCCTACCCATCTCCCCGCCCAGAGCATCGATCTCCCGGACGAGCTGTCCCTTGGCCGAACCACCGATCGAGGGGTTACACGGAGGCAAGGCTATGAAATCCATGTTTAAAGTCAGAAGTAACGTATGCCGTCCCAGCCGTGCCGAAGCAAGCGCGGCTTCACAACCAGCATGCCCCGCTCCGACCACGATCACGTCATATTCAAAAAAATGATCCTGTTTTTTCGTCATGCTCTCCGCCTGTAATGTGCTCATAGTAACCCAAGCCCAAAGGTCTTACAAGTCAGGTAGATATTGCATTTTTAACCTATTGGGGGTATTGTGGACGCGTATTTTTTCGTTTAAACCAAGTTTGCAAAAGGAGACCGTATGACCGATCAGCAGCCCCAGACCCCGGCAGTGAAGCCCGCAGGCGCAGAAGCCATCGAAAAAGCCAAAGCTATTCTCGCCAAACTGCCCATGGCCGAAAAGTTAGCAGCCGGCGGCGGCCTCCTCCTCCTCATCGGCATCTACGCTCTCGACTTCGTCAAGACCAATGCAAGTGGCACATCTTCATTCCTCACTGATCTCTCCAGTTACAACAGCAGCACCAGTTTTGCGGATAATGGTGGATTTTGGCTCTTTTTTGGGATTGTTGCAGCGATCGCGGCTCTCGTGTTGCCTTTCATCGAAATGATCGCACCCAAGGTCAAACTCCCTTTCCCGAAAGCCATGATCTACTTCGTCGCAGGCATCGTCGGTGCACTCGCACCAGTCATGAAATATATGCTCACCGATAACAAAAGCACATCACTCTACGGCATCACCATCAAAATCGTCCCGGATATCGGTATGTACCTCATGGTCGCAGCCGGTGCTCTCATCGCCTACGGCGGCTTCCAGTCCGGTGGCATGCAGCAGCTCATGGCCTTCTTCGGCAAAGCCAAAACCACTCCTCCTGCCGCTCCCCAGGCCTAGATCCTTCGAATTTGACTTTCAAAAAGCTGGCTTTCCTCAGAAAGCCAGCTTTTTTTGTATCAGATTATCATTCGCCCTGCGTAGTCATGGTTCCCTAACTACCATCTTGCCTTCGCTTCATCTCAGCTAGTATCCTGCTTCGTACCTCGCTTTTCCCGAGCACCCAGTCGGGAGCCACCAGGTCCTGTCGTGAAGCCTCACCGGTGATACGGTGGATGACCATGTGGGGTGGCAAGATCTCGATCACATCACAGACCAGCGGTACGTACTCCTCCAGACTCATCAAAGTCACCTGGCCCTGCTCGAACATGGTTTCCAGCGGCGTCCCCCGGACCACATGGAGCATGTGGATCTTGACACCCTGCACAGGCAGTCCGGTGACAAGTCGTGCCGTTTCCAGCATCATTTCCTTCGTCTCGCCCGGCAGTCCCAGAATGATATGCACCACGATATCCAGACCTGAAGTCTGTTCTGGCTGTGCCATGAGTTTTCTAAGATCCTCAACCCTCTGAACAGCATCGATGAAAGACTCTACATCGTGTCCCCGGCTGATAGTCTGAAGTGTCACATCATGTGCGGACTGCAGACCGAGTTCCAAAAATACCAGTTTTTCCCTGGCGATCTCTAACAGCAGCTGAATGACTTCATCTGGCAGACAGTCAGGTCTGGTGCCGATCGCCAAACCGACTACATCCGTATGCTCAAGTACCGGTTGGTAGATAGCCCTCAGACGGGAAACAAGTCCTGCATGCCCCGCTACCACTTGTACATCCGGCAGATAGGTGTTCGTAAAAGCCTGAAAATAGGCGATGAACTTCGAAGCCCGATAGCGTTCCCTCGCAGACTCGATCCCCTGCGCCAGCTGCTCGCTGACCGACTGGACCGGATCGACGAAACCAGCAGCCGAGCCTCGAGGCGAACAGAAAACACAGCCGCCTGTGCCGCAGGTGCCGTCCCGGTTGGGACAGTCGAAACCGGCGTCTATCGGCACTTTCTGGACCCGTTGACCGAAGCGCTCACGGAGGTAGGTGTTCAAATCTCGGAACATGAACTATCCCAGATTCAAAACGAACTGCCCTCAGTATAGCAG
>CAYOQW010000206.1:0-2957 GCA_964406175.1 uncultured Candidatus Saccharibacteria bacterium | reverse complement strand
GTTAAAGAGGCACCTTCGTCAGTGAAATTCGGGCGCAAGCATGTTCTGGAAGATTCCTCACCCAGTGCCCCGACCGCACATACGGTCGATATCAACACTATCCTGCAGAAGTGGAATCAGATCCTGGATGCTGCCAAGCCGCATAATCATTCCGTTGCTGCTTTTCTGAAGGGGGGAACCCCTCGTGAGATCAATCCTGAAGGGTATCTCGTGGTGGAGTTCATCTATAGTTTTCATAAAGAGCAGATTGAAAAAAGACTTAATAAAAGCATAGTCGAGGATTCGATCGCTGAAGTATGCGGGCAGCGCGTGCCTATCACCTGCGTCCTGGTCGCGAAATCAACAAAAGCCCCGGTTTCGCTGATGTCGAAGATCATGCCCGATGCGGTTCCGGCGGCCTCCAGCAAAACTTCTCCTGCATCCGATGTTTCGCTCGACGACGCATTAAAAATGTTCGGCGGTAAAGTAGTTTAGACCATAGATACCAGACAAGGAGTCATATGTTCGACCAGGCAAAGCTGATCAAGCAGGCATGGGACATGAAGAAGCAGATGGAGCGTGTGCAGAAGGACCTGGAACGCAAGGAGCTCGTCGTTCAGACCGGCAGTGTGACCGTGACCATAAGCGGGACACAGGTCATTAACCAGGTCAAGCTCGACCCGACCGTGCAGGAAATGGAAAATATCCGGGAACTGGAAAAGGCGATCAAACAGGCTATGAACAAGGCTATCGCGGATTCGCAGGAGATGGCAAAGAAAGACCTGCAGCAGGTCACCGGCGGGTTGAACATCCCCGGGCTTACCTGATATAGGGATCAGAGACCATGAGTGAAAGTATGCTTCCTCATCCAGTGCAACAGGTCATCGATGAACTTGGACGTCTTCCGGGCATAGGTCCGAAGACGGCAGCCAGACTGACTTTTCATCTGCTCCGCCAATCCAAGGCTCGGACCGACCAGCTGAGCCGGGCGCTGGTGGAGCTGAAGGAAAAGGTCGTTATCTGCGGGCAGTGCTTCAATATATCCGATACACCGGTCTGCCATATCTGCAGCTCCCCGAAGCGCGATCACCGGCTGGTATGTGTCGTGAGTGAGCCGCTGGACACGCTTGCCATCGAGAAGACCAGGGAGTTCAAGGGGGTCTACCATGTCCTCCACGGAGAGCTCTCTCCTATCGACGGCATCGGGCCTGACCAGTTGAAGATAAAAGAGCTGGAAAGCAGACTCGCAGATACTGAGCTCGCTATTGAGGAGCTGATCTTGGCCACAAACCCGACGACAGAAGGGGAGACAACGGCGCTGTATCTGGCCAGACTGGCGCAGCCATATCAAGTTAAAGTGACGAGACTGGCGCATGGTATTCCCATTGGCGGGGATATAGAATATGCTGACGAGGTGACGCTCATGAGTGCTCTCATGCACCGGACCGCGTTCACCGTTTGATCACAGTTCATATTTGAAGAATGGACACTTGGAATTATCTGCTGGTTGTAGTATTATGACTCAGTCTATTTCGCTGGATAAACTCCAGAAAGGAGCGCGCGAGTGGGAAGTGTAAAAAAATGGCGTCGGAAGAAAATGCGTAAGCATAAATTGAAGAAACTGTACAAGGCTACACGTGTGCAGAGAAAGCAAAAGGGCGGCTAATCGCCTGAAGCTGACCTACAATTCGACACTCGGGCCGAGGTATGTACGCATATCTCGGCTTATTTAGGGAAATAATATGCGTCTTCAACTTTTTATTGCCCGGTGCGGGATCGCTTCGAGACGGAAAGCGGAAGTCTGTGTCGAAAGCGGGCTGGTAACCGTTAATGGCAATGTCGTTACCGATTGTACGTTCCAGGTGTCAGAAGCGGACTTCGTGATGTACCGCGGATTACGGGTCAATCTGCCGTCGTATCAGTATCTGAAAATGTATAAGCCCAGGAGGTGTGTTTCAACGCACACCAGGCAGGGTGATGATCCGACCGTTTTTGACCTGCTGACGGCCAATGGCATCAATTGCGACACGCTCAATATCGTCGGCAGACTGGACAAGGATTCAGAAGGTCTGATGATCCTGACCAATGACGGCGAGCTGCTGCATCGTCTGACCCATCCGTCTTTTGAAGTCGCCAAGATATATGAAGTCACCCTGGACATGATGATCTCAGCCAAAGACCTGAAGTCGGCGTTAACCGGTGTGGATAGTGAGGGAGAGCGGTTGAAATGCGACAGGATCAACCCGCTGACTCCAGTCGACGGATCGTCCGTCCTTCAGTGTTATCTCCATGAAGGCAAGAAGCGCCATCTCAGAAGGCTGTTCGGATCCTTCGGTTATGCGATCAAAACGCTCAAGAGAACTGAGCTCGGACCTTTTTCACTGGGTGCCATGCGGTTCGGTGATGTCTATCCGATCGCGGTTGAAGAGATCGCGGAGATCAAGAAAAGGTTGAAAATATGATCGCCGGATGTTTTGTCGGAATTCCACTGCCGGAGGCCTGCGTTGCCGCATTCAGCGAGATGCAGCATGAACTGAAGGCCTTGACCGCAGCCAAGTACCAGAAGGCAGAGTCTTCGCATGTCACCATTCTGTACTTCGGAGTGCTGCGGGAAGAAAAGGTGACCAAGATCATGACCAGACTGGAAGAACTCGCCACAACTCTGCAGCCATTCCTGATCAGGTCTTCGGGCATCGGGTATTTTGGAACAGAACGCCATCCACGGGTGGCGTGGATCGGTGTCCAGCCGAACGATCCGCTCGCAGCACTTCATACTCGCATAGATGCGGTCGTCGGTGCGTTCGCGGCCAGGCGGGAGGACCGTGCTTTCCGCCCGCACCTGACGGTCGCCAGGATCACGAGCGCGAGGGGTTTCCTGGACCGGAAGGCAGCTTTTGAGGCTATCGTTGCAAAATATGACTTTTCGTTCTCGGCCGATCGTCTGTGTCTGTACACTGCCGATACGGAGACCCATGAGC
>CAYOQW010000205.1:0-2963 GCA_964406175.1 uncultured Candidatus Saccharibacteria bacterium | reverse complement strand
TATCAAAATGGGTCCGGAGATCTCCGTACGTTCATGGGTCAGGTGAATATCATCATCGGTATGGGGACCCGCCAGTATGAAACTGCCCAACCCGATGGGTCTGCGGATGCGGACATCCCATCCTCATCAGATCTGATGGTCAGTATATTTTTCAGGCCCTCCTCCTGTTCCTGTCTCGATCGCAGCGGGAGAAGGGTTTGTCCGTCTTGTGACTGTTGACCGGGCGCCTGCCGATGAGCTTCGATCGATCGGTGCACGGACGGGTGGCGGTCGCGCGCTCCATCTCGATTCGGAAGTCATCCCTGGCCATGGCCAGATCGTTGCAGACCCTGGCCCACTTCCTGACGGTTTCGTTCACGAACATATTCAGGCAACACTGCCCGCTGAGCTCGAAAAGCTGGCAGGTATTCCCTGGGGTACGGTCCGTCGAGTCCTGGACCAGCGAGGATCGCTCTTGTATCTCTCAGTTGAGGAACAGCGACTCTATCTCACCTGGCTGATCGATACACTGAAGAATGGATCGGGAGCCGTCCTGGATCTGGCAAAAGGGCTGTCCCGCTGTCTGGGTACCAGTATCAGGCTTTCTTTTGACGCAGGCCGCATCCAGGTCACGGATCTGACGGATACCAGCAGTTTCGATAATCAGGCGGCCGTGTTCTCTGATACGACCACCTGGTTCCATTCGATAGGATCGTTCTTGGAAACGGCATCTGATGCCGAAGCGAAATTCATGGGTCATGTCATGATCTCGGCTCTCAATGATGCATTGGGGTCGGCTGCGGGCTAATTTATTGATATTGGACCTGTTTATGGCAACAAAGGCATAGCAGAAACGGAATCCTGCCTGCTGTCGGAAATACTCACGCAAAATCCAGGACTCCATCCAGAAACGATGATACCAGCAGTTGCCGAGATCCTTGCCCAGGTTTTGTATGGTACAGAGCGGACACGTGCTCGTCCTCGTCTGAATCGGAAGGAAGCAAGACTCGTCCAGCAGATCTCAGAAAAACGAGAGCTCATCGTGGCTGAGCTTCAGCGGCATTTGGGACTTATGGGGTATACCAATATCCTGCAGGCTATTAATCAGCCTGGTGCCATCAGGTTTCGCAAGATCAAGGAATATCTGGTCAGCCCGGCTGCTCAATGAGCAGACAGGCCGGATATTTGTTATACTGCGACCATCTGAGGTGTCGTCCAGATCACAATAAAATAGAATGGTCTTTTCATGCCACTCATTATTGATGGTAATAACGCGATAGGCCACTGGGGGATCGAGGAGTCCGCGTTCATCCGGCTGCTCGGTACCTACTGTCAGGCCCATCATCGGCATATTGAGCTCTTCTTTGACGGAGAGCGGGATTCTCCTGTAATGAATCCGGCAACCGGGCTGTTGAAGATCAGGTATTCCGGGCATGGCTACAGTGCTGATGATGCGATACTGCAGTTCATCAGCATGATCCAGGACAAGTCGAACTGGCAGCTGGTCACCGATGACCGCGAGCTTCAGCGCGAAGCGTCCTGGCAGCATCTGCCGCATATGAAGGTCGAAGCACTGAAGAAGACCATGATGGTCCAGATGGCTAAGGATAAGGCTGTCGAGACTGCAGGACCTGACAAGCCGGGCTATGAAGCAGATGAGGACGGAATGGCCGCAGCGATGCTGAGGGGGAAGAAGACGTAGAAGAAATGAAAGATGGGAGGGCGACCACGGGGGGGCGCCCGGACGGGGATAATCCTTATCAAGTCGATTTGAGATTTGGAGATATTGATGCCTTACCAGCCACATCTTCATCATCGTCGGACGATCCGGTTACCGGGATACGATTATTCGCGGGCAGGTGCGTACTTCATCACGATATGTACGCAGAACAAATTGCGCTTGTTTGGTGAGATCGTGGATGGGGAGATGCGGTTGAATGAGGCAGGGGTGATGGTCCAGACAGTCTGGGAAGAAATCCCGCGTTTTTATCCGGGCATTGATATCGATGTATTCCAGATGATGCCGGATCACGTTCACGGAATTGTGATTTTGGAGGATTCGACCGAACCCATGGTTTCCAAAAATCCCGCAGGGGCATCCCCCCGTGGCTGCCCCTCTGGTGATCAGATATCCCATGCGATGTCATTGCCGGACGTTGTTCATCGATTCAAGACCATGACCACAAAACGATATGTCGATGGTGTCAAACAGAACGATTGGTTACCGTTCCCTGGCAAATTGTGGCAGCGGAATTATTATGAACGTGTGATCCGTGATGAAGAGGCATTAGACCGTATTAGGAAATACATTATCGCGAATCCGGGAAAATGGAATGGGGGGTGACCGCATAAACAACCATACGGACAACCATACGGACAACCATACGGACAACCATACGGACAACCACGGGGGGTTGCCCCTACAAGAAATGCATTAAACACGGTATACTGACCGTGTTTTTTCAAACGATCTGATGGGGATAATTCATGGCAACACCTGATCCGCTGATAATCCTTGCACTACTTGAGGACTTGTGTCCACCGGTTGAAGCCCGCGATCTGTTTGCCCGTATCACATCGGGGACGGTGGACATTTCGCAGGGCCTTCTGCAGGCTTTTCCTGAACTCCGGGATCACGATGTCACGACCGTGCCGCTGCTGACCAATCGGACGGTCACTATCCAGATCTATGCCAAAGAGGATGGGGTGCTGTCCGGCATGGACCAGGCCCGCGATACCTTCGCGTTTGTAGATCCACGACTTGTGCTCAAGGAGCTGAAGCACAATGGTGACCGGGTGCAGCCAAAGGACATAGTCATCGAAGTGACCGGCGACCTCTGGTCACTGCTGGTCGGTGAACGGACCGCCCTGAACTTCATGTCCCATCTGTCCGGTATCGCCACTAAGGCTCACAGCTTGGTCCAGGCCATTGCCGGCACTGGCACCCGGTTACTTGATACCCGGAAAACTATCCCGGGCTACCG
>CAYOQW010000204.1:0-3063 GCA_964406175.1 uncultured Candidatus Saccharibacteria bacterium | reverse complement strand
GGTTTGGAAAAAGTCTTGAAATGGCGGGTATCGAGCACAGTGGGCTGTCTGACTGGTTCATCTACGGGGGGAGCCGGGGCGTCAGACGTCAGAGGTACTCCTGGACCTGGAAGTTCGATGCTGGCAGGTACCGACGGCAGCGGATCTTCCGCAGCAGCTGGTGTATTCTCCAGCGCTTCGATCGAGGGGACGGGCTCTGGTTCGGCCGGGACCGTGACGAGAGTGGAGGGTGGAGTGATAGTGATGCTGACCGATGCGGGGGTTTCTTTCGATGCCGGTACAGGAGCTGATGCTTCTGATCCTGCGGTATCGGTCGGCAGGGTCACATCGAGTGACGGGATCCTGACGGTTGACCTGAGCGTCGGCTCTGTCTCCCTGAAAGCGGCTTTGATCTTCCGGGCCAGGGGCTGGGAAACACCGCGAACGGTCTCAGATATCTGCTTGGCGGTAGTATCGGCAAATGCTTCGGGCGATGGGTACACGGCGCTGATCTTGGCTGACAGCTTGGGGCCTATGCCGTCGATCTCCTGCAGCCGCGTTTCGAATGAAAGTACGGTCTCTACGGTAGGCTCTACAGGCTTGACTTCAGGTGAAGACGCCTGAAAGAAGAGCCTTCCCATACTGGATTTTGTTTTATTTTCATTGGCTTCCATAGGAGTGCACTCATAAGAAAGTTAGCGGGAAGCAGAGGCCAGTTCTTCTTCGATCCTCAGGAGCTGATTGTATTTGGCAGTACGTTCGGAGCGGGCAGGGGCCCCGGTTTTGATCTGGCCCACGCCCGTACCGACCACGAAGTCGGCGATAGTGGTGTCCTCGGTCTCGCCGCTGCGGTGGGAGACGACACTGGTCCAGCCGTTCTTCCGGGTCATGGCGATAGCATCCAGCGCTTCGCTGATCGAGCCGATCTGATTGACCTTGACCAGGAGTGAGTTGCAGACATCCTGCTTGATAGCTTCGTCGATGCGTTTGATATTGGTCACCAGGAGGTCGTCACCGACCAGCTGATGGTCCTTGCCGATGGCGTTGTTCAGCATCTTCCAGCCGGCCCAGTCATCCTCGGACAGCATGTCCTCGAGCGAGAAGATCGGGTATTTGGCACACCAGCCTTTGATCTTTTCGACCCAGGCGGCGGAATCGAGTTCCAGCTTTTCTTTTTTCAGGGTATATTTGCCGTTCTCATAAAATTCTGAAGCGGCAGCGTCAAATCCCAGGACGATGTCAGTGCCGGCTTTGTAGCCAGCCTGCTCGATGGCCTGAAGCAGGATGTCGACCGGCTCGGTATTGGAGGACAGTTCGCTCGGGGCAAAGCCGCCTTCGTCACCGACCGTGATGGTGTAATGGTTCTTTTTCAGGATGGCTTTCAGTGTCTGGTAGACTTCGACACCAGCCCGCAGACGGTCGTAGTAGGCGGGGATAGCTTTCGACGTGGGGATGATGAAGAATTCCTGGACGTCGGTAGCCCAGTTGGCGTGTTTGCCGCCGTTGAGCACATTGAACATGACCTGCGGGAGCAGCATGTCCTCGTTGGACGACAGCCGGCCGATATAGCGGTAGAGGGGCAGATGGGCGTCCAGAGCAGCTGCCCTCATGACGGCCATGGAGACACCGAGGATGGCGTTGGCTCCGAGGTTTGACTTGGTCTCGGTGCCGTCGAGACTGATCATGAGGTCATCGATGCTGCGCTGTCTGCTGGGATCGCACTCCATGAGAGCGTTGGCGATCGTGGTATTGACGTTGTCGACTGCTTTGACCACACCCTGACCGAGGTACCGGGCGTTGTCGCCGTCCCGGAGCTCGAGGGCTTCGTGAGAGCCGGTAGATGCGCCGGAGGGTACTGCTGCTCTGCCCATGATGCCATTGGCCAGTGTCACGTCGACCTCGACCGTAGGGTTGCCTCTGGAGTCGATGATCTCGCGGGCGTGGATGCGGGAAATAGTAGACATGTTGATGGTGTCCCAGTTGAAGACTAGACCGGAGAACGAGTCAGCCGAATAGTACCATAGAACAGGGCGTACTGCCATATGAGGCGGGGATAAAAAAGAGGCACCGCGACGTCGTGTCGGGGTGCCTCTGAAAATGCTAGGGTGGGATGAAAGACGGTCATCCCTGCGGAGGCAGCTGCCCTCTGAGGCGAGCCTCGCAGGGCTGGGGGATCTTCTGATTTCGAATGTATCAGTGCCACATGCTGGATTCCTGCCTTCCCCCTTCGCTAAGAAGCTACGGAGGACCTTGTCGCAGGAATGACACTCAATTTGAGGACGATTTAGCCGATGAACTTTTTGTGGAATTTTTCCAGCTGATTGAGCATGGGTGGGAGCTGGGCCTTGGGCGGGAGCAGGGTGGTGCGGAAGTGATTGGTGCCGGGGCGCTGACCAAAGCCGCTGCCCGGGACGAACAGGATGCCGGTCTCCTCGAGCAGGGCGGCACAGTAGTCGGCGTCAGTTTTGCCTGCGGGCAGATCGAAGTGGGGGAATGCGTACATGGCGCCCTGGATCTGGGCAGTGTGCATGCCGGGGATACGATTGAGGCCCTCGTATATGATGACGGCTTTTTCCTCGAGGTTGCGCTGGAGCTCTTTGTATTCGCGGTCATAGATGGTGTAGGAGGCTTCGCCGTGTTTGGGCGGGGTGACCATGAGGCCCATGGCGACCTGGCCGATATGATTGGAGCAGAGAGAGACGCTCTGGATCTTTACCAGCTGGTCGTAGACATCGGTCGGGACATTGCGCATCTCCATATAGCCCATGCGAAGGCCGCATTCGCCGATGGCCTTGGACCCGCTGTGGAAACTGAAGAGCGAGACATCGTCGGCTTTTTCCGTGACTACGAATTTGGCAAAGGAGTGGAAGGTGTTGCCTTCGAAGATGTTGTCCTGGTAGACCTCGTCAGCGAGGATCGTCAGATTGTTCTTCTGGGCGAATTTGATGGTGTCGATGATGACATTGGCGGGGAGGACGGCACCGGTCGGGTTGCCGGGATTGATGATGACGATGGCTTTGACATCAATTCCCTGCTTCTTGGCTTCGCTGTAGGCGCGTTCCATCTCGGTGACATCGGTCTGCC
>CAYOQW010000203.1:1772-3071 GCA_964406175.1 uncultured Candidatus Saccharibacteria bacterium | reverse complement strand
CTCCTACATTGCAAGCTTTATCAGTATAGTATACTGTTTTTTCGGTTTTTTTGCTATCTCTTTGCAAAGGATCGGTCATGTCCGTATAATGCGTTTTGTACTTTGTACCCGAGGATAGTTCATGTTCAAAAAATTCTTTATGCAGTTTCTCGATTCCAATGAAAAACAGGTCGCCAAGCTCTGGCCGATCGTGGTCCAGGTGAACGAGTGGGATGAGCAGTTCAAACTGCTGACCGCCGAGCAGCTGGCCCAGAAGACCATTGAGTTCAAAGGCCGCGTAGAGGCCGGCGAATCACTTGATGATCTGTTACCCGAGGCGTTCGCCGCGGTCAAGTCAGCCTGCCGTCTGCTGGTAGGGAAACGCTGGCCGGCCGGCGGTATCGAACAGACCTGGGAAATGGTCCCGTTCGATGTGCAGATCATCGGCGGTATCGTGCTCCATCAGGGCAAGATCGCGGAGATGAAGACGGGTGAAGGCAAGACTCTGGTCGCCAGCATGCCGCTGTACTTAAATGCCCTGAGTGGCAAGGGCTCGCATCTGGTCACGGTCAATGATTACCTGGCCCGCCGCGATTCCGAGTGGATGGGGGAGATCTTCAAGCTACTCGGGCTCAGCGTCGGCTGCATTCAGCACGGGCTGACCGAGACAGAGCGTCAGACGGCATACGGAAGTGATATCACCTATGGCACCAATAATGAATTTGGTTTTGACTACCTGCGCGACAACATGGTGCCGGACCTGAAGTACTGCGTGCAGCGGGAGATGAATTTCGCGATCGTAGACGAAGTCGACTCCATCCTCATCGATGAGGCCAGGACCCCGCTCATCATCTCCGGCCAGGGAGAGGACAGCACGTCTTGGTATGAAAAATTCGCCCGTCTGATGCCGAAGCTCGAGAGAGAGACCGACTACCAGATC
The DNA here is from genome assembly GCA_964406175.1 of uncultured Candidatus Saccharibacteria bacterium. GTDB lineage: Bacteria > Patescibacteriota > CG2-30-54-11 > CG2-30-54-11 > CG2-30-54-11 > CG2-30-54-11. The sequence continues at coordinate 2,152 of CAYOQW010000203.1, read as the reverse complement.
GATGAAAAGATGCATTCGGCGACCCTCACGGAATCAGGCATCGCCAAGGTTGAAAAGTGGACCGGGATCGAAAACCTCTATGACGCCTCCATGCCGCTGGCCCATTACCTCGAGTCGGCGCTGAAGGCCTATGCTCTTTACAAGATCGACAAGGACTATGTGGTGAAGGAAGGCGAGATCGTGATCGTGGATGAATTCACGGGTCGTCTCATGGTCGGCCGCAGGTATTCTGAGGGCCTGCATCAGGCCATCGAGGCCAAGGAAGGCGTCGCGATCAAGAAGGAAAGCCAGACGCTCGCCACTATCACCTTCCAGAACTATTTCCGTATGTATCAGAAGCTTTCCGGTATGACCGGTACAGCTGCCACCGAAGCCGAGGA
>CAYOQW010000203.1:0-1762 GCA_964406175.1 uncultured Candidatus Saccharibacteria bacterium | reverse complement strand
GATCTATGACCTCGATGTCATGATCATCCCCACGAACCGGCAGGCTATACGGGCCGATCATCATGACTATGTCTACAAGAACCAGATGGCCAAATTCCGTGCACTGGTGGAGGACGTCAAGGCCAGAGCGGTCCTGGGTCAGCCTGTACTGGTCGGCACCATCGCGGTTGAGAATTCAGAGATCCTGTCACAGATGTTCTCCCATGCCGGCATCAAGCACAGCGTGCTCAATGCCAAACAGCACGATCGCGAAGCACTGATCGTCGCTGAAGCCGGCAAGAAGGGGTCAGTGACCATCGCGACCAATATGGCTGGTCGCGGTACTGACATCAAGCTGGGCGGCACTGATGCCACGGTCGAACAGAAAGAAGAGATCCTGGCCCTCGGGGGTCTGGCGGTCATCGGTTCTGAACGGCATGAATCCAGACGTATCGACAATCAGCTCCGTGGCCGCTCCGGCCGCCAGGGGGAGAAGGGCGAGAGCCGCTTCTACGTCGCGCTGGATGATGACCTCATGCGCATATTCGGCGGGGAGCGGGTCGCAGGGCTCATGGACCGGCTGGGGATCGATGAGAATATGCCGATCGAGCACGGCCTCGTGTCGCGTTCGATCGAGAGCGCCCAGAAAAAGGTGGAAGGCTATAATTTCGACACCCGCAAGCATCTCGTAGAGTACGACGACGTGATGAACCGGCAGCGGGAGGTCGTCTATGGACTTCGTCGGCAGATCCTCATGACCGCACAGGTGAGCACTGAGGCTGTGGAAGCGCCGGTAGAAGAAACACCGGCAGAACAGATCGCTGTTTTTGAGGACCAGCTAGGCAAAGACCAGTTCAGTGATTTCCTCCATGTTGTCACCCATCAGCCCGATCTCCAGCACATCATCCTGTTCCTCCTCTGGCGTGAGATCGATGATCTCGCGCATCAATTCGTCCATCTGCACACAGGCGGCGAGTGGGACGCTGAGGACCTGCTGAAGGAATTCCATACGATCATCCCGTACGATACTGCGAGCCTGGAACGTATCGCAGCGGAGATAGAAGAACTGACCGAGGTCTCCGAGATCAGTGAGAAACTCTATGCGATAGCGCTGAGCGCGCTCAAGTCCAAGGAGACCGAGCTCACCCCGGACATCATGCGGCAGGCTGAACGTGTCGTCCTACTCAGGACCATCGACCGGCTCTGGGTCAATCATCTCGATGTCATGGGTGACCTCCGGGAGGGTATCGGGCTCCAGGGCTACGGGCAGAAGGACCCGCTCATCGAGTACAAGGCGCAGGGATTCCGCATGTTCCGGGAGCTCATGGCAGTGATCCAGAGCAATGTGGTCAAGACCATCTACCGCATCGGGCTCAAGATCACGGGTCAGACCGCACAGACTAACGCTTATAAGAACGTCCAGGAACATGGCGCCGAGCTGAAGAGCGGCTTCGCTCAGGCCAAGGGTGCATCATCAGGCAAAGAAGGTGCCCGGAAGCCGGTCGTTCATCAGGAGGAGACCGTAGGGCGGAATGATCCCTGTCCCTGCGGCAGCGGGAAGAAATACAAGAAATGCCATGGGGCTCACTTAGTCTGATCGAGCCTGAGTTGACATCATTCTGAGCCATGTGTGGGAATATCGCGTATTTGAACCTCCGGTATGGAGCAGCAGGAACGTCGGGCGGTACCGGTTTTGTTTCTACCAACAATTGATCTCCAGGTCTCTTTATGATCCCTCGCCGGATTGTCGCTTTTGGTGCCAGCACTGTGCACGGCAGTATGG
>CAYOQW010000202.1:0-3107 GCA_964406175.1 uncultured Candidatus Saccharibacteria bacterium | reverse complement strand
CTGTTATGGAAAAGGATCCTGTCATGCCAGAGCTGTACCCGCTGCTCCGGCATGGACGCATAGAACTCAGGCCGATCACCGGTCAGAGCATACCCGCGCTCGTATAGCAGAGCAGACTGCTCATCTTGCTTACCCTTCCAGCAGGCATAGCGCAGAGCGACGAACGCCATGCCCGAAGTATCCTTCTGGTCTGACCAGCCCAGCAGGATCTGCGCCAACGTATCAAATCGATCGATCGCACCGAACACCGGTGACTGTTCCTGCCTGACTGCCTGAACGAGCAGCCCGGGCAGGTCCGGATCCATCCTGACCGCGTAGGCACCATTCCCTATCGTGATCTTTTGTGTGGTCATGCAGCGACGCAGTGCTTCGAGGTCCAGGATACCGATCACGACCAGGTCAGCGAGGAACACCCCATAATCATGGCGGAGCGAGGCTTCCAGCTCGGCAGCCGGCACCGCAGGCACCGCTTCCAGCTCCAGCGGGGTCTGGCGGCCGATGGGATACTCAGGGCTTCGCCTGACCGAGCAGTGAGGACTCCGGGTCCGGTAACCCAGCGAAGTCAGATATTCAAAACCAGCAGTACGTAGTGCCGGCTCCCTCTCAATGGCGCTGTTGAGCAGCGCCAGATGCAGACGTATATCGATATTGCCGAGGTCCCAGTTGAGTGCCAGTTCCAGATCACGGCGCATGCCTGCTGTGACCGCCGGATCATAGATGTCACCGGAATCCCACAGACGGGCATTGTTCCTGCTGTGGTCCAGCAAAGCACCGGTGACGTCGGTCGGTGAACGCTGCAGGTGCGGGAAATGACGGAACACCATGGCATCGACGATACCATGCGGGAGCGCCTCCTGATAGGAGAGCCCGTCCGCGACGACACCATTGCTCCAGGCGTTCAGCTCGCCGATCACGTCCAGGATCTCCCCCTTTGCTTTCGGCGAATCCAGATCGAGACGATCCCGGATGAGATGGGCCAGTGTTTCAAACCAGCCAAGCCGGAGACAGACATACGCTGTATCTGCGGTACAGAGGAGCGGAACATTATTGCCATGGATCAGCAATACGCCCATCGCTTCATCACGCGCACGCTCCTGATCTTCCCTGGTCGTGTTCTCGTCAGCTGACCCGCGGCTCTCCCACCTCTGCCGGCAGAGCCGGTCCATGGCCACGGCCAGCGAGATGTGACGATTGGCATGCAGACGCAGAAGTTCGATCTCCTGGTCCAGCAGGCCCGCTGCCTGTTCAGAGTCCTCTGCCCGCCTATGCTCATAGAGACCCACGATGCTGTTGACCGTGCTCAGTTCCGTGTCCATATTGCGCGCCAGGCTGATGATCACCACCTGTCCCAGAGCGCCCAGCTGGAAAAACCAGTTCGCATCCGCTGTCTGCAGCTGCTCGATCCAGGTGTCGAAGTTGTTCTTATGGATCCATGAACTCATCGGGTCCATCACTTCGGAGAGGACCGTTTGCATCATTTTATAGTACTCGAAATTGTATTGCGGCTCCAGTGACTTCGCATACTGCAGCAGAGCATCGATGACCGCATGATAATCCTTCATGGCCAGGCAGAATTCGATCTGACATTTTGCCCGCTCAAAATTCCGCTGCTTCGGGTGGAACAGGGCACCATCTGGCATATCGATCAGCTCGAGGCGCCGATTCTGAACACGTGCCACCTTTTCGCAGAGCAGCCGTCGCTCTGATCCTTTCTCCTCCAGTTCCTCCTGGGCTTCTGAAGCAGGTTCTTTCAATGCTTTCTGTCTTGCTTCTTCGATCCCTTGCTCACAAATATCGAGTGAACGAGCGGTCGAAGACAGAGCTTCGCGCAGCTTGGAAAAGACCAGGGCTCCCCTGCCATTGAGTATCGCCTCAAAGGCCAGATCTTTGCAGGCCTGCATCACGTCGTGATCGCCTGATACAAACCATACTCTATCTAAAAGCGTCACCAGCGGGACCCCGAAGGACCGAGCGGCTGCAGGACCGAGCTCGCTCAACGAGACCGGCGTGAGAGGTCCCGCACCTGTCCGGACCAGTGCTTCCACACTTCTCCCCGCATCCGTGGACGCAGGCCGCTCCTGCAGCAGTCCCATGACCAGCTGCATCGCCGCCCACCCGGTATCAGCACCACTCCTGGCTGAAGCGTACTGAAGCACCTGGGGGTCAACCAGCTCTGCGATGTACGCGTAGAGCGTTGCCCTGTCCCATTTGCCTGCCTCAAGCGCCATCCCCAGCACTTTGGGGAGATTCCTGAGGACCTCGTCCGCCTTTTTGGTGGCCAGGGCCTGATCGCCCACCTGTGCCGCCAGCGAAGCCTCGAGACGGTAGATCTGCCCCAGGAGCACCCGCAAGCTCAGGACATTCTCCATGCCCGATTGATCTTTGAAAAAGACCAGCAGAACAGTCTGCGCAAAGAATCGTGCCTCCGCCAGCAGAGCAACTCTGGCATCATGAATGGTCGCCGGATCGGCGTCCTCCTCGAATGGTGTCCTCAGCTCCTGCATAAAGGCTTCTGACAGCCCCTTGCAGATCGCGAACATATGTGCGGCGTCCGTACCCAGGTTATTCCGGATATTCTGGCTCAATGCGATCGCTGCATCCGTCTCTCTCAGCATGAGATGGACCCGTATCAATTTGTCCAGGATCCTCCTGTAGAGTTCCGGGTCATCTTCCGCGAGCGCCAGGGCGGTCCTCAGCACTTCACGCTGATGCACCCAGGAGGCATAGAGCTGCTCCTGTGCCCTGCTGATCCTGACCTCCGTTTCGCTGGATGGATCATCCGCAGGGTCGACCTCCTTCAAGTACTGCTCGAGCGGAGCGGCATACGCCTCGGCGACGGCGACCTGGGTCAGATAGAGGTTCGCTTTGGTCGAATAGTCACCCTGACCATAGCCTGTGGCTAAGGTCAATATCCGGTCCATCAGGGGATACCAGCGATCAATACTGGCCTTTTTCAAAGCGCTCGCCACCGGACTCGAAAAGTGACTGAATTCTCCAAAAGCTACAAAGGACTCAGCCTTGGTCACCGCGGAGCCCGCACCTTTTTCTCGTATCAGTTTTTTTTGGCCCGCATTCTTTTATTATCTTTCTTTGTTTATTCCTTTTGA
>CAYOQW010000201.1:0-3116 GCA_964406175.1 uncultured Candidatus Saccharibacteria bacterium | reverse complement strand
GTCTGCCAGTTGTGCTCTTCGTCGAGGTAGTAGCCGACCGCTTGACCGCCAAGGGCCGTGATGCTGGCGGAATAGAGCGGATAGCGGGGAACCGGGATCATGATGCCGGTCTTGGGCGAGGCGATGATGGCCTGGAGAGCGTTCTTGACCGCAGGGCTGGCGCCGTCGGTGAGCATGATCATCTCGGGATCGGCCGGGATGCCGTCGCGGGCAGTGATGAATTCAGCGACCTGTTTGCGGACGTACTCGAGACCGAGGCTCTCGGTATAGCGGCCGACGGTGCGGGTGATGTCGATGATGGTGCGGGCGCGGGCGTGGAGGTCAGGGGAGATGACGGCGTTGCCGTTCTCGTCCTTGATCTGGGCATCGATCATGTCGGGGGAGGTGACGAGAGCGAGGACATGGCGGAGATAGCTGAGCGGCCGCTGGCCGAGTTCCTGAGGATTACCGATATTGCACTTCACGATGGTGCGGCCCTGTTTTTCCATCACTCCGGCTTTGATCACCAGAGCACCGCGTACGGCGTACTGCATGTCGATGACGCTTTTGGAGATGTCGTTCAGATTCAGCATCTTTGTCCTCGGTAGTAAGTAGTCGGTAGTAAGTAGAAGGAATGGGGTTAACGGGTTGGCGGGTTAACGAGTTAGGGAAAATGCAAAAGGAACGAGCTCGTACAAACGTACACATAGTACCAAAAATGGCACTTCTACGCAAAGAACCGCCACCGGGGCTCTGAATTGGGCAGAGGGAAGGTGGCGGCGGTTACTTCATCTGATCGATCAGTTGCTAGTTTGCCCCCGCAGCAGGAGCATGAGGTGCATCGGGAAAGGCAGAGAGATCGCCGAGGATGTTTCGGAGGGAATCCATGAGGTAGGGAGTCATTGCTTCGACATATTGAGGATGCATGCCGTGTGAGACGTTGGGTACTTTGTTGTCGGTCATATCAGGAAGAACTTCTCTGAAGCGACCGACCGCTTCTTCTACAACGTATGAATCCAAATCACCCTTCGGCTGATCGGGGTCAAGGTCGAGATCTACGTAATGAGTTTTTATTTTTTACAGTATAGCTACCCGGCATCGCCAACTGGTGATTTTGGGAAATATATAGCGGCGAAGATCTCGGCATTTTGAGCTCCACGCAGTAATGCAGTTAGTTCATTTTGCGCTTTTTCGAGTTGATAGGAGTCTCCTCGTCTGGCATTTGGAAAATCTTGGATATCCTGCGCGACCTCGTCTCTCCAGATCTTGATACGCTCGATCAGAGGTGTGAGGGTAGCATACCCTTGTTGGTCTTGATTTTGGAATTGCTCCGCCGCTTTGATCAGTTGTGCTCTCATGTCCGCGATTGTTTTGTACAAAACACTGGTAACGCTGTCGAGATATCGATCTCTAATACTGTCGTCTATGTGTGTATATTTTCGCAGATAGCTGTTTGGTCGATCGCCGGACGACTCAGCTTCTGGAGCGATTTCTGTAAGCAGGAGGTATGCTTTGATGGTCAGACCTTCTCGTCTTTGTTGAGCGAAATACTTTTTATGGTGCTCCGGCTCATCGTTCACCTGGCGTCTTTCTTCCAGAAGGGCTTCAAGATGAGCCTGTAATCCAGATCCTCGTACTTCGAATTGTCGGCAAAATTCCACATACACTAGATAAGCTTGTAGAATACTCTCTTCATAGGGAACGAGCATAAAGACCTCATCGAATGGATCGAGGTCATCTGGGATTTCACTTGAAGTGTTGGATCTGAGCCATTGTTCATATGAACAAATCTGCTCCCAGACCTGTGGTGCTATCTGCTGTCCGAGAGTCAATACCCGATCTCGAGTTTCTGTGTCATCGACAGGAGTGTCGATGAGCAGGTCCTGTAGTGCCATGATCGCGGACCGTCCTGGTTCTGTGAATACGCCTTGTTTGGCAGAGTCCGCGGCATCGCGGATACTCTGCGACCATGCAGTCCAGGTCTCCGGATTTTTCGCTTTTTCCCGGAACGCTCTTCTTCTTTCTACCTTTTCCGGCTGGTTCCATGGGTTTTTAGCTCCCAGGCCGCTTCACCCTCATTTCTGGTCGTCTCGATCTCGTCACAGTGTTCAGCGTTCCAATCATAATGATCAAGCGGATATGCCGCGCAGAGCTCCAGAAACTGAGCAGGGATCCGTGCCCCTTCCAGAGTATCCATCGCAGCGTCGAGTTCAGTCTGTATACCGCGTTCGAGAAGCATGTATTGCCTGTTATTTGTAGTTAGGTGACCTCTCTCGTCGGTACATATGGTATTAGTACATTATAGCACTTTATATATGCACGGTCGAACGCTGTTCCTTGACAGTCCACTGCTTCGTGCATATCCTGACATCGACTATCAAAAGGGCACCATACACAAAAGGGAACGCATGACCTCTCATCTCGTGATCGTCGAATCTCCGGCCAAAGCACGCACTATCGCCAACTTCTTGCCTGCCAGCTACACGGTCAAGGCGTCCATGGGGCATATCCGCGATCTGCCCAAGGCCAAGATCGGGGTGGATGTGGAGCATGATTTCCTGCCCGAGTACGTAGTGCCCAAGGAAAAAGCCAAGACCGTCACGGATCTGAAAAAGCTCGCCGACAAGTCGCAGGAAGTCATACTCGCGACCGACGAGGACCGCGAAGGAGAAGCGATCGCCTGGCATCTGGCCGAGGCTATCGGGCTGCCGGTCGCCACGACCAAGCGCGTCGTGTTCCATGAGGTGACGAAGGACGCCATCCTCCACGCCATGGAGACGCCTCGTACGATTGATATGAAAAAAGTCGATGCCCAGCAGGGCAGACGCGTGCTGGACCGCCTCGTGGGGTACAAGCTCAGCCCCTTCCTCTGGAAAAAAGTCATGCCCGGGCTCTCCGCCGGACGAGTACAGTCCGTCGCGGTCAGACTGATCGTGGAGCGCGAACGCGAGCGCGACAAGTTCAGCGCCAAGGAATTCTGGACGCTCGATGCCCTGTTCGAGAAGGCTTCGGCCGCTGCCGGCAAGAGTCAGTTCAAGGCAGAGCTGTCCAAGGTCGACGGCAAGAAGGCCGACCTCGTCTCCGGTCCTGATGCCCAGAAGATCATGGACGAGCTGGCGGGTGCTGCCTATCAGGTC
>CAYOQW010000200.1:0-3147 GCA_964406175.1 uncultured Candidatus Saccharibacteria bacterium | reverse complement strand
GGTTTGAACATGTCCTTGGTGGCCCCGCAGACCGGGCACATCCAGTCATCAGGGATAGCTTCAAAAGCGGTACCAGGAGCGATCCCGCCGTCTGCATCACCTTTTTCGGGATCGTAGATATAGCCGCAGGGTTCGCATTCATACTTTTGCATACCGGTTCCTTTTTGAGATTAGATAGTTAAACAATTTTTGCAGGTTCCCAGGAAGTAGCCGTGGATCTCATCGATCTGATGACCTTCGACGTTCAAGGCTTTGCAGATGTCGCAGGCCACGACGATATCATATATTTTTTTGCAGGTTCCGCAATAGAAATGATGATGTCCTGGTTTGATCAGTTCACAACGTATTTCGCCGCTGGTTATATGCAGAGTGGTGATCAGACCGTGGGTTTTCAACGCCAGGATAGTATTGTAGATGGTGGTGCGGGAGAGAGAAGGATTATCAGCGACGAGGTCGGTGTAGATGTCGTCAGCCGTCGGATGATCGTGATGGGTACGGAGGTACATCAATACCTGCAGTCTCTGGTAGGTAGCCTTCAGTCCATGTTCCCGCAGGGTATTTTTTAATATTTTCATAAGTACTGTCACTTATCAGCTTGTAATAAAAACAAGGTGATTCTATAATGGCGATTGTGTAAAAGTCAAACAGACAGCTTACTTATTATCAAACAGGAGATTGGATGACTGATGCATTGCATGAAGCGATCGGCCATGCGGTCGATGCCGAGATCAGGATCAGGGATTTTTATCTGGATGCAGTGGGGAAGGTCGAATCAGAGGTTGCCCGGGAAGTATTGAAATTCCTTGCTTCTCAGGAGATGCGGCATATTGCTGATATCCAGGATTTCCAGAGGACGCTGGATGGCCAGTTGACTGATTTCAGTGTTGATGAACGTATCATCGTGGTCACCCGGGACAAGGCACGCGAGTTTTTTGGTCAGCATCGTAGCGAGTTCGAAGCGACGGTGAATGCTTCCCCTCATGACGCTGCGATCTATCATCTGGGCCTCGAGATGGAAAAGAACGGTTATCTCTTCTACCAGACCCAGGCCAAAGCGGCGACTGATGTACGGGCGCAGAAGCTCTTTTCGTTCCTCGAAAAGGAAGAGATCGAACATTATGATCTGATCGAGAACATGAGCGCATTCCTGCTCGATCCTGCCGGCTGGAACGTCAGGGAAGAGAAGTGGTTCTTTGAAGGCTAGAGGACCAGGACCGCTCGACAAGAAAAAGCCCGCAAGCATCTGGCGGGCTTTTTTGTTGACTTTAAGGATCAGAAAGCCTAGCATTAACTCAGATTAAAATTGTCTTAGTTGAGTATGGTTGGTTTTCATCTCTTTTGCAGGAGTGTTGATGAAGCGCATGATCATAGAGATTGACGAACAGAAGTGCAATGGCTGTGGGCTTTGTACTGAGGTATGTGCTGAAGCTGCCCTCACGCTCGTAGATGGCAAAGCAAAAGTCGTCAGAGATTTTCTCTGCGACGGCATGGGCGCCTGCCTGGATGTGTGTCCGGTCGATGCGCTGCATATCGTGGAAAAAGAATCAGAGGAGTATGACCCCAAAAGGGCGCATGCTCATGTGGCAGAGGAGCGCGGCGATGCAGCAGCGCAAAAGGTGCATGGTTTTGAGCAGGGCAAACCGGAGCCAGAGGCCTCCATGAAGTGCGGCTGTCCTGGCAGTATGATGCGTGACTTGCGTGGACCCGGAACGCCTGTCGCAGCTCCCGCGATCCAGGTGGCGTCGGGGACGGCGCTGCGACAATGGCCTATCCAGCTGCATCTGTTGCAACCTCATGCTCCGTATTTCCAGAACTCCGATCTGCTGGTATGCGCGGATTGTGTGCCTTTTGCCTTCAGCAATTTCCATGCCCGCTTCCTCTCCGGCAAAGTTCTCATCATGTTCTGTCCCAAACTGGACCAGGACCAGGAGTCATATGTCGAAAAGATCAGTCAGATCTTCACCTTGAACACTATCCGTTCCGTAGCTATCGTCCACATGGAAGTGCCCTGCTGTGGAGGAGTTGAACGGATCGTCCAATCTGGCATACAGAGGTCAGGTAGATCAGTGACCTTGAAGGACTATACGATCTCGATCCAAGGCGAGATCATCTGAGTCGGGCAGGCAGGTCTGATTTCCTTCAGAATAAAAAAGAGACCTCGTCGGGAGGTCTCTTTTTGGGCTATAGGTGTGCGAGCTGGCTATTATTCCACTACCTGGTAGGAGCCAATGCCTGCGATGAGCGCCTTGGCGAGGGCGAGTTCGTCGGGTGTGGCATTCTCAAGTTCAACTTCGCCCAGGTTGCTGGCAGCATCGGTCACTTCGATCCTGCTGATCTTTGTCTTCAGGTCGAACGTGCCGTCTTCTTCCAGCTCCATCCGGATCATGCGGGCGCAGGAGCTGCAGTGCATATTCTGAACTTTGATGATCTGTTTGCCCATGACCGGTCTCCAAGATAGAGTCGATGCTAGAGGTATTTTTCGATGGCTGCAGTAAAGGTAGAGAGAGGATAGGCTCCGCGAATGACGTCGCCGGACACCGTACCGTCACTGTTCAGCGTGCCGACGATGAACCCTGGTGTCCCCTGCATACCCGCTGCATCTGCGGCCGCGATATCAGCAGCCACAGCTGCTTTGGTGTCTCCGTTGTCCAGGCAGCTCCTGAAAGCAGCGCTGTCTACGCCAATACCTGAAGCGAGTGTGTATAAATCGGTTTTGGTGCCGGCACCGTTTCCTGCAGTGTCCGTGAATACAGCGTCGTGGAAGGTGAAGTAGGCGTTGTTACCGGCGATCTTCTGCACGCATTTGGCTGCTTCAGCCTCGGCGGTGGCTTTGGGGTTGTGGCTCGGAACAGCGATATTGTCCCTGTAGACGTAGATGATGTCCCCGGTGTCCACATAGTCCTTGACCAGTTGAGCGAACGTCTCACTCGCGTGGCGGATACAGAACGGGCATTCGTAATCACTGAATTCGATGATAGCTACTTTGGCTTTGGCTTTGTCGCCAATATAGGGTGCCGTCCCGATCGAGGATGAACCGGTCGTCGCGGTGGCGGCAGCGGTGTCTGCCTCTGTCGTGCCTGCACTGCCTGCGATGCTGTCGATGGCGGTCAGGATCTCATCGCGGGCAGTCTTGATGCTGTTATTGAT
>CAYOQW010000199.1:0-3165 GCA_964406175.1 uncultured Candidatus Saccharibacteria bacterium | reverse complement strand
CTTCCAATGTATAGCCATTGGTCACGATCGCTACCTTGAGCCCGATCGCACGTGCCTCTGCGAAGATCTGTCCGATGCGCTGGCGGGCAGCCGCAGAACCCAGCAACGGCTCACCGCCGAACAGCGTGAGATAGGGCGGGACCTCGCTCGACATGAACGTATTATTAACATAGGCAAAAAAGTGCGTTACCGCTTCCTCACTGATCATACTGACCTCGGATTCAACGGCGCCTGCCTGGTAACAGTAGGTACAGGCAAAATTGCAGCCAAAGGTCGGCGCCAGGATCAGCTGCACCGGTGTCTTGGCGACTTCTGCGAGGTACTTTGCGTACGCCTCCGTGAACTGCTCGAGCTCCGCATCAGCGTCTGCGACGAGGAAACCCATTTCCTGCCACTCAGCCTCATAGGCCCCATACCTCCCTGCACGAAGATCCAGTGACTGGGCGGGCTCCAATATGGCAGCCTGCCCGGTCATCGGATTCAGCAGGAACAACTTGTCTCCATCGAGAGGGACTTCGATCGTGTACCGTGATCTGTTCACTGCATCCTTCCTAGTCATGACAGCCAGCTACGAGACGTGATTTCTTGGCACAGCACTGTGCTGTCTTTTCGGGCTTTGCCTTGGCGGCGCTCTTGGTCAGTCTTTTCATCGTGACTCCCTGTATATAAATAAGTAACAGACAATTTAAACCGGCTTGATGCCGCGAAGGGTCATGCTCAGTACGCTCACTCCGCCTTTTTCGTAGGGCGCAGACTTGCTGATGATCTCGTAGTCGAATCCCGCACCGGTAACAGCAGCCAGATAGGCCTGTTCCGTGACCGCACCACCGTAGCAGGCAGCCCAGGCTTCCGGATCGTTCTTGACCTCATCCGGCAATTCCTGTTCCGCTAGGACATCGGAGACGACGAACCGTCCACCGGGCTTGAGGATGCGGAAGATCTCCCGGTACACCTGTCCTTTGTCTGCTGCATGGTTGATCGTACAGTTCGAGATCACGACGTCACAGGATGCATCGTCCAGGAGCAGGTGCTCCAGGTCAGATTTGACGAACTGAACGTTGGTAAGCATGGGAGGCACTGCCTTGCGAGCCGTTTCGATCATGGCATCAGTGATATCGATGCCGATCGCTCGCCCACTGGTGCCGACCTTGCCAGCCGCCTTGATCACATCCTGACCACGCCCCGACCCGAGGTCGACCACGATCTCACCGCGCTGCACAGCGGCTGTTTCCAGTGCATTGCCGCAGGATAGGCTGCCGGTGCTGCAGCACAAACCGCTGTAGCGTGATTGGATCTGATCGGTTGCATTGACCATAGTGAATACCACTGATATATCGAACCATTGTCATCATACTGCACACCCCCTGGGGGTGTCAAGGATCAGCAGGTGATCGCCCGAACATTTACGCATATACAGACGTTAATCGCGTCCGGAGCCGGACTGATCATGTAGCCCATTACCCGACCCGGTACCAGACCCGTTCTGGTTCGAATGCTGCTCATTCTCCTGGCTTTCCCGATCTTCGCCCTGATTCGCATTGCTTTCCTGCGCAGATTCACTACTACCGTTACCATTGCCAGGGTTACTGACCGGAGAACTGATCGGCTGGCCTCCATTACCTGCGTTCTGATTACCATTTCCTAGTTCAAGCACAGGGGTCTGGGCACCCTGATCATGGAGCTGCAGCATCGACTGCTCAGTCTCCTGCACCTTGGTCTCCAGACGGTTCTTCACCTGGAGCCGGGTCTCCTCAGAAAGATTCCGTAACGATTCCGAATGGCCTTTGGCTCCGGCGGCCATGGCGTGCTCGATCGCATCCTTCGCCTGGTCAGGTACACGTTCATACACTTCGGTCAATACTGCCAGGTGGTCCAGCGTGCACTCGGTAATCTCGCTCAAAACATCGTCGGCCTCAACTCCATCCAGATCTGATGCAGCATCTGCAGCAGCTGCAAGCGCCGTTTCATAATCCTCGAGCAAGGTAACTATCACCTCAGACTGGTCATCTGCGGCATACGCGCTGTTGATCAGCAGCACTGCATACTGGTCTGCATCGATCACCGCTTTCATTTCAACCAGACGCTCATCAGCCTGACGCAGATAGGTCTCGGCGACAGCCTGTTTTCCGGACAGACCTGCCAGGCTGACCTGTGCTTTTTCCCAACCCCTGTCCAACCCGTACAACATATCACCGGGATGGGCTCCATCGGAGGCCATCCCGGCCCCGGTCACCAGTGCGGCCGTCACGATCGCGATGCCGGCACTCCATGCTGCCTTTTTCATTTTTTCTCCTTTGCTTTGGCTATATCCTAGACAGGACAGGATGATAAAACTCAGTAGAAATCGCCTTAGTATATCAGTTTTTCATCTATTTTCCGAGGGTTTCGCTTGGCACTACAGTTGATGGTTCAAGTAGCATCGTTACCACTTCCCGCACGATCTCCGGGCTGAATTCATCCTCCGAAACGCCGAGCTCTGCTCCGATACTTTTGATCTGGGTCTTGGGCGAGATCTTGGACTCCGTGAACCCGAGCTCACGATAGAGGTCCGCAAGCGGCAGATCGAACGTCGAAGAAATATCGTTCAGGGTCATATAGCCCTTGATACCTGCCGGGTCAAGCTCTCCATTGATCTCGACCACTTTCTTCAGATCGTTCTGCTTGGTCTGCCAGGCGCCGGCCACATAGGCGATCCCGATGACGCCCAGATAAATAGCCAGGCCGAGCATTCCCACCTTGAGGACGGTCAGTTTCCAGGCACCCACCTTGGGCGTGAGCGTTTCTTTCCTGGTCGGACAGACCGACACACATTCGAGACAGTTGATGCATTCCTTGGACTTCACTTCGGTCGCGGTCGACACCTTGATGTTCATGGGGCACTTCCGGTCACACAGCTTGCAGTCGGTGCAGGTCGCCTGATCGCGATGGATCTTGAACGGGCTCAAGCGCCGTAGCATCTCCAGGAAGGCACCCAGCGGGCAGAGGTATTTACAGAAGAACCGTTCGACAAAGATAGAGGCGATCAGCGATACGACCAGAATGATGAGCCCGACCGAAAAGCCATCCCAGAGCTCGGTCCAGCCGGACGAGATGTGCAAATACGCGGCGAAGGGGTCGTAGGGACGGATGAACAGTGTTGCTGTCGTCCAGGTCATATACAGTACG
>CAYOQW010000198.1:0-3167 GCA_964406175.1 uncultured Candidatus Saccharibacteria bacterium | reverse complement strand
CCCGGGACGAGATGAGCAACAGTATCGGCACGCTCTAAATCTTTTGGCGAAAAGTATTGCGCCTCACGGCCATGGAGCTCCGTCTCACCCCCGCCAAACCCCAATTTGTTCTTCCCGAGGACGGACTCCATCCTGAATGGATCATACATGTGCCCCGCCTTGTCATTGCGAACTGCTGTCGGGTGACGCCTGGGGGGTAAAGCCGCCTCTGCTGCTGCTTTTGCCGCCCTCGCAGCTTGCGCCGCTTTGATTGTTTCCAGCGCCTTCCTGGGTGGCCACAGTGAGTCAACAACTGCTGCCATACCTGTCAGAACCTCGGGCTCCTCATGAGGCGCCACGATGAACGCATGGCCGGCAGCAATGATCGTAAATATATCTACAGCATCAAATGTGCCCTGTTCATCATTATTCTTCAGCGTCCAGGCTCCTGAAACCAGAGCCTGCCGTGAGAACGCAGCATCCTTAACCTGGAGCGGATGTGTCCGGCCAACTGGTGCTGCATTCCCATCAGCGGAATGCGGCCGCAGGTTCCCGCTCACACCATGCAACCGAACGATAATCTCTGCATTTCCAGAAACAAGGACGATATCAACTGGAGGCTGGAGCCCCGCATCAGCACATTCAGCCTGCAGCCATTGTCCAAATGCGCCATTGTCATTCTTTGCGTTCAGAGCAGCATTCCAGGCATCTGGCACCTCCATGCTCAGTATGGGGACGAGATCTGACCTGGCCGGGTCAAATATGGTCGCTTCGACTTCGAACTCCTCATCAACACCTTTGTCATTCTGCCTCTTGAACTTGCCGGTGCACTTAGAGGTCAATACGGTATACAGGGTATACAGGGCATCCCTATCCCCGATACGATCCAGTGCAACTTTTACTACGTGTTCGCGTACATCGGGCGATTTAAGCAGCATAGCTTCTGCACTGTCTCCACTTGCCTGCCTGAGCAGGGTACGCTCGGCCGGCCCCGTCATATGCATATCTGGTAATGTATCGTCAATGAAGACTCTGAGATCGCGAAGCGCACGCTGGAGCTGTTCATACTCCCTGGTATCATTGCGAAAGGGATTGGGCATCAGTCCCGTGATCTCGCGGTAGGCCATCTGCTCTGCCTGTGTTAGCGGTAGATGTTTGCCTTTTGAGTTTTTCATGATCTCGGGATGCTCGAGGAGCACCATGGTCCGGCGGAGCGGTTTGTCCTTCAGGACCGACTTGCCGTCGCGGGTGTAGGTCAGCTGCATGTTCTCACCGCCCAGGCCGGTGACCTGCATCTCCTGCCGGAGGTCGGATCCCTGGAACTGTCGGGTCACGAGCCGGTCCTCGACGCACTGGATCCGCCGCGAGATGACGTCATCCAGTGTCCCTCTGGGGGGCAGCACCGCATCGACGACGAGTGTCTGGAGCTCACCGTTCACCTGCAGGCTGATCCTGAATTGCAGACGATCAGACCAGGCTGTACCATCTGGACGTCTGACGCGCACTTCTACCCTTTCGTCCCGATCCGAATATCCGGTGAGATCCTCTCCCATCATCATCTCTTCGAATTCATCATCGCCATCATTGAGCGCTGTGAGGATCGCTGTCTCAGCTTCTGAGAGCACTGTCCAATCCTCACTTTCCGTCGACTGTTCAAAGAGAGCAGCGGCAGACTCCGCATTCTGCTCGCGCACCGGGAGCTTCTCTGCTGGCTTTTTCGGCTCCTGTACCTCGGGCACTTGACGATCAAATTTTGCCATCGTGGCAGAATCCTTCTGCGTGCAGTCGATGATGAGAAAGGACACATCATCCCCACGTCCCCGCTCCTCATCCTGGAGGAGCTCCTGCAGTCCCACAGTCTTTGCGGTCAAGTCCGGGTACTGGATATCATCATTCAAAATTTCACAAACCTCCTGCTGGGTGACCGCGCCCCAGAATCCATCCGAGCACTGGAGCAGATATCTCTGATCACCCATTTGACGCGATGCCGTAGGCACATCGGTCTTCGCGAACGGCACCAGCTGATAATCCCTCCCATTATATTCTACCATGCCTACTGCTCGGTCGAGGCGAATACTCGCAGTCATTTCCTCCTCTTCGGTGACCGCATCGGGATCAGCGCGCCTCCGCGCCGACACCGGGGTATGGCACGTAGAGACGAGCACGGAATCACCCGCATACGTGGCATCAGCTGCTCGGTATGCTCTCCCTCTCGTATCTGCGATGGCATAGACATTGGCATTGCCGAGATTTGCGATCTCGGCCCTATCACCCAGCGTGACCAGACCCGAGATCACGGCGAACGGCCTATTGGTACCGGTCCAGCCGGCTGACCCGATCGCCTCATGCGCGCGGAGGATAGCGAACTGCAGTCTCTCGTTGGCTTGCGACGCATCAAAACCAGGGGACAGATAGTATTCACGCACCACGGCTGCGATAGCCAGTCTGGCTGCTCTGGCACCCTCCTCCTCTGCGCCGTCGGCGATCAGATAGAGCGATCCCCGCTCCCGCACCAATGCCAGGAGTTGAGCATTATCGTGGATATCGAGCAGATTCCCGAGACCGATCAGGTCAGAGGATACGAACATCTCATCCTGGTTGGCAGGTCTCTCAGCTCCCTTCATACGGACCGCGAAAAACTCATGCGGTTCGAGATCCAGGGAAGGACCCTGGACCAGGTCCAGACTGAAAACCTGTTCCGACCCGAAGAATTCCTGGTGATCAGGCTCAAACGTACCATCCTGATTGAGATTCAACTGTTGGGCCGCGGAATACCAACGGGCGAGCTTCCTGTTCACCTTCGGTGCATACAGTCGGCCATGAGTAAGATACCCATCAATAAAATCGAGTACGCCGGATACCTCGGCTGGCAAATCATCATATTTGACCGTCCCCTCGACATAAGCATCCACCGACTGAAACGCAAACTCCGGCAGCGCGAGAAAGGTCATACTCGTCATTTCCTCCAACATCTCGATGTCATGTGCACCGAGCGAGGTGCAGTTGAGATCCAGAGTCTCTACCTGCTGCAGCTCAAACCTCTGAAGTGGCCTGTCACCAGCTAGCAACACTTTGGTCGCGACGAGCGCTGCGGCCATCTCCGCCGAACAGCGAAAATGCTGCTGGATCGCATCTGGCCCCTTGAACGCCTCGACCTGATCACGGACCGGTACCCGCCAGTTCTGCAG
>CAYOQW010000197.1:0-3179 GCA_964406175.1 uncultured Candidatus Saccharibacteria bacterium | reverse complement strand
ATCCCTGGTCTGGACCATGGACTTCCACCACTCACGCTTGATATTGTTCTTCAGCTCGACCCCGAGCGGCCCGAAATCCCAGAAGCCGTTGACCCCGCCGTAGATCTCGGAATCCGGGAAGATGAAGCCCCGGCGTTTGCACAGTGATACGATCTTGTCCATGACGTCCTGAGTTGCCATTTGTTACTCCTAAAAAACAGAATAAAAAGTCCCAAGCCAGAAATACTGACAAGGGACGAGGTACTACCCGCGGTTCCACCCTTTTTCCAGGTAGTGTTTCCCCCCTTTATGAAAGGGGGATCAAGGGGGATTTGTCTACCTGCCTTCGCTAGCTCAGGAAAATCCCTCCCCGCCCTTGGCGACCGTCCTTGATGAGTCTCGCTTCTGGCGGAGGCTCGCCTATGAAGGCGGCTGCCTCCCTTTCACAAAGGGAGGTTCTACCTGACTCTTTTTGAAAATTCAACGTACTCAATACTGCCATGAATTACCGTCTTTTCACCTGGTAACGGCTCGCTAGAGTGTCAGCTGAGGGATACTGGGGTCCTTGGCCCGCAGATCCGCTTCGCTCTGGGAAGGAGACGCGACTGTCGCAACTGACGGCGTCACGGTCCCTGTAACTGTATCTTTAACAGGTGGAACTGCAGCTGTCAAGGGAGCTGTCGCCTCTGCCGGCACCGCAGCCTTAAACTCCTTGAGGTCAAAATAGAAAGTACTGCCGGTACCGAACGTACTGGTCACCCCGATCTCACCCTCCATGGCATCAATATACTTTTTGGTGATATAGAGACCCAGCCCGGTCCCCTGCTGTTCCTCGGTCATGGAGTTCTCAACCCGGTAGAACTGCTTGAACAATCTATTGACGTTCTTTTCCTCGATGCCCATACCCTGGTCCTTGAACTCTATACGCAGAGACCCGCTGGTGAGTTGACGGACCTTCACCTCGACATTCGTGTTCTCTTTGGAATACTTGATGGCGTTATCGGTCAGATTGATGACGATCTCACGGAACATGTCCTCATCACCCCGCATGCGGAGAGCCGGGTCGACAGCACTGACGATCGACAGCTTGATATGCTTGCCGGCGGCGACCGTGCTGAGATTCTGCATTTCCTCAGCCACCACCTTGACAGGGTCGATGGCCTTGAACTCGACCTTCATCTTGTTTCGGTCGATACGGGAGACGTTCAGGATGTTCTTGACCAGTTTGCTCAGCCGGCGGGTGCTCTCATAGATACGGCTGAGATACAATTTGCGGTCCGTCTCACCGAGGTCCTGACCGGAAAGAAGCATACTGAGGTAGCCATTGATGGCGGTCAGCGGTGTCCGGAGCTCATGGGAAGCGATATTGACGAAATCACCCTGCATTTTCTCCAGCTGATGTCGTTCTGTGATATTTTCAAAAACGAGAATGAATTTGGACGGGTCTTTTTCCCCTTCTTCCATCAGAGGCGAGATGGACAGGTCCAGAGTGAGGAGTCCACCGGACGCATTGGCAGTGTCAAAGGTATGAAAAAAGCTCGGTTCGCGGAAGGCGAGCAGTTTCTTCTTGAAGGCCAGGGCCGGGTCACTGTCCGCATCCAGCTTCAGGAACTCGTTCGCCCTGGGGCTGATCAATTCCTCGATACCTTTGCCCAGAGCTTTTTCATGGGCGATGTCGAGTATCTTACACGCTTCCCGGTTGCACAGTACGACCTTGCCGGTCGTATCGACGATGAGCACACCATTGACGATCTGTTCTATCAACGTGTCCTGACCGACTTTCATCTGGGTCACTTCCCCGGTCACCCGACCGATGACGTTCTGCTTTTCCTGGCTCAGCATGGAGTGGCGTACCACCTGCTGACCCACGAGAGTAGTGATGAACACGAACGGCACGGCCGGCCAGGTGGTATACCAGAACCTTGCCATCAGGTGCTGGGTGTACTGCGGCAGGCAGATGATCGCCAGTGAAAGCAGGGCGCCAAAGAACGGATAGGCATTGAGAGCCATGAGCTGCGGAAAATTCGTCTCCTCATCCACGGACGACCGCCAGGAAACCAGCTGCAGGAGGCTGATGACCGACGGCAGCAGCCCGATGAACAGATAGTACCTGGGGTACCAGGCCGGGAAATACCAGACGAACAGGGCGAGGATGAGACCCGACAGGATGATTAGCAGCGCAGAGCTAAGCACCAGCTGGTTGGTTTTCATCTTTCTTTCCTAGTTTTACTTGGTGTCCTATTTCTCTGATCTGCTTTTGCCGTTTGATAGTAGAGAGCTGATTGCCGATGATCCAGATATACAAAAGCAGCATGATCACAGCGAATATAGAGAATTTAACGATCATAGTCCAGAGACCCAGCAATGTCCCGGCAAAGAGAAATACCAGATAGACATACGATATCAAACGCTGCGCCATCATGATGGACTGACCGTTCGGATTGCCGGTCAGCATATAGTCGACCGAAATATGGATGCGGGGTACGATACCCTTGGTCACCCGGAACATCTCGCCCCGATACACGTGCTTGGTGGCTTCGGGCGGGAATTTGAAACCTTTCTTGCTCACGAACAGCGAGAATGAGCCTTCCCTGGCCCCAAACCCGTAGGTACCGTCCTGCTCGGTCATGGTCATTTCGATCATCTTGTGGTCCGGTTCATGGAAAAGCATGACCGCCGCAAGGGGTACCGGCGCAAAGGTAAAATGCTCACTGACCTTTCCCCATTTATGCTTGTCGCTCCGTCCCCGGTAGACCTGCATGATGAAGTTGACCGCGTGCATGCCGAGATTCGGCAGATTGAAGATCGAGACCCCGAGCTGCATGAATATCGAGATGATGTAGAAGAATATCGACATTATCATCATGAGCCAGGAGATGGGCGAGAGCAGTTTGGCGGTCAGTTCTACCATCTCGGCATTTTTGCTGAGTTCCCTCAGCCGCGTGAGCAGGGCATCGATAAGTCCGACGACACTCGGATCAAAAGCCACGCTTTTCATGTTCTTTTCAGCCACATATTCCAGCTTGATGGCACTTTCGATGAATCCCGGCTCAGTCAGGATGATCTCGGTCTGTGTCCGCTGATAGCCGACCGCTTCTGCCTGAAGCGAATACGTGCCGGCTGGTACATAGAGCATATAGGTCCCGTCGAGGGACGTCCTCTGCGGATTTCTCTGAATACTGCTGGGAGAGACCCAGATC
>CAYOQW010000196.1:0-3184 GCA_964406175.1 uncultured Candidatus Saccharibacteria bacterium | reverse complement strand
GTTCTATGGCTACACTATCCAGCAGCTGAAATCGATGAACATTTCCGGCATCAACACTCTGCCGCCGGAACAGATAATAAAGAAAATGAAGGATGCCCTGGACAATACCCAGAACACTTTCATATTCCCTCATCGCCTGGCGAACGGGACCGTCCGTACCGTGGAAGTACAATCGACCCCCATCACCGTGGGAGCCAAACCGATCCTCATGTCGATCATCCACGACATCACCGAACGCAAACAGGCAGAACAGGAACTGTCCAAATTCAAACTCGGCTTCGAACGCTCTGCTGATGCCATCTTCATCACTGATCGCGAGGGCGTGACCACCTACGTCAACCCGTCATTTGAACGGGTCTACGGATTCACATCAGAGGAGGCAGTCGGTCAGACTCTCCGTATCATCAAGTCTGGTCTGATCCCGCTCGAGGGCTATCAGCAATTCTGGGAAACGCTGCTTCGCAAGGAGATCATAGCAGGAGAGATCACCAACAAAAGGAAGGACGGCCGGCTGATCACCGTCGAAGCTACGAACAGTCCGATCCTGGACGAAGATGGGACGATCATCGGCTTCCTGGGTATGCATCGCGATATTACAGAACGCAAAAAAACAGAAGAACTGGTCAAGCAGAGCAAAGAAAAATACGAAAATCTGTTCAACACCACTGCAGACGCGATCATGACCATCGAACCACCCAACTGGAACTTCACCTCTGCCAATGAAGCGACGCTCAGACTCTTTGACGTGCAGGATGAACAGACGTTCGCTTCTCTGACACCAGGCGATCTGTCCCCGGAATACCAGTCAGATGGTCAGCTCTCCGCGACCAAAGCCAAAGAGATGATCCTGTCAGCCATGGAAAAGGGGAACAGTTTCTTTGAATGGACACACAACCGCTACCACGGAAAAGAATTCCCGGCGACCGTCCTTCTGAGCCGCATCACCTCCGGCGACAAGACCTTCCTGCTGGCCACGGTCAGAGATGTCACGAGGCAGAAGGCTGCGGAACAGGAGCTGAAGGACAATGAACAGTTGCTCAGTAGTATCATCGAAAACATCCCGGCCATGATCTTCATGAAGGACGCCAAAGACCTGCGGTTCAAACTCCTGAACAAGGTAGGAGAACAGATGTTTGGCCACCCCAAACAGGATATCATCGGCAAAAATGACCATGACTTCTTCCCGAATGAACAGGCCGAATTCTTCATCCAGAAAGACCGTGAAGTGCTCGAATCAAAAGCTCTCATGGATATTCCGGAAGAACCGATACAGACGCCAGATGGACCAAGAATACTTCACACCAAGAAAATCCCTCTGTTCAATGACCAGGGCAAACCTGCGTATCTATTGGGCATATCGACTGACATCACAGAACAGGAACGGATAAAAGGTGAACTGCTCAAGACCAAGGATGGGCTCGAACATGAACTGAAAGAGCATCAGATCTCAGAAGCAAAACTCCAGATCGATGAAAAACGGCTGGAAGGACTCGTAGAGATCACCCAGTACCGGACCGGTACGATCCAGGAGCTCCTGGACTTCACGCTGAACAAAGCGATCGAGCTGACAGACAGCCGTATCGGATTCCTCTACACCTACGACGAAACGACAAAAATACTGAAATTGAACTCCTGGTCAAAAGAGGTCATGAATCAGTGCCGTGTCATGAATCCCCAGACCGAATATGAACTCGACAAAACCGGCATATGGGGTGATGCCATCAGACAACGTCAGCCGATCATCATCAATGATTTCTCCGCACCTCACCCGCACAAAAAAGGTACTCCGGAGGGCCATGTCCATCTGGATAATCTGCTGACCATCCCTGTGTTCAGAAGCGACGTCATCGTAGGCATCATCGGTGTGTCGAACAAAAAAACTGACTATGAGCAGTCAGATATCCGTCAACTCAGCCTTCTGATGGACGCGGTCTGGAACATCGTGGATGAACGACGTATGCAGGACGAACTCAAGAAGGCCAAGGAACATGTGGAAATGCAGATTGAAGAACGCACAAAAGAGCTCCAGCAGACCAAGATAGAGCTGCAGCGGTCCCTCGCGACCACCCAGGCCGAAGCCACGACCACCAAAACTATTCTGCAGAGCATCGGCGACGGCGTGTTCGTTCTGGACAAGAACAGAACTATCGTCCTGGCCAATGAGATCGCTGTCCAGATGACCGGCTTCAGCCATCAGGAACTATCTGGCCAGCCCTATCAGGAAAAGATCAGATTCCTGTATGAGGATACCAATGACGAAGATCACGAATTCATCGACCGTGCGTATCAAGAAGGAACACTATCAGAAACGACCCACCACACAGTGCTGAAAACAACCGATGATCTGTCGATCCCTGTTGCCGGCAGTGCTTCCCCGCTGAAGGATCAGACTGGTGAGGTCGTCGGCTGTGTCATCGCCTTCCACAACATCACCAAACAGCGTGAAGTGGAAAAAATGAAGGACGAATTCGTCTCTATCGCTTCCCATCAGCTCCGGACCCCGCTCACCGCCCTGCGTTGGACTGTCGACCTGTTGAAAAACCCAAAGACCGGACAGGTCAACGAAACTCAGCAGCTCTACCTGGACCGCCTCTCGACCTCGACTATCCGGCTGATATCCCTGGTGAATGACCTGCTCAGTATTTCCCGGCTCGAGAGCGGCCGCCTGCAGATGGATCCCCAACCGATGGACCTGAAAAATGCGACTGAAGAGATCATCACCATGGTCACACCCAAAGCAAATGAGAGAAAGATCAAACTGGAAGTCGCAACTGAGGAGGCATTGCCCCAGGTGAACGCAGACCGTATCTACATCCAGCAGGTCATCCAGAACCTCATCGTGAATGCGATCAAGTATTCACCGGAAGGTAGCCAGGTCAATATCAGACTGGATCATAAGGATGGCACGGTCAAATTCACCTGCCAGGACTCTGGCATGGGCATTCCAAAAGCCCAGCAGGAGCATATGTTCGAAAAGTTCTTCCGGGCGGACAATGTACTCAGCTCAGTGACCGAAGGTACTGGATTGGGCCTGCCCATAGCCAAAAAGATTCTCGACCAGATGCAGGGAAAGATCTGGTTCGAGACCGAGGAGAACCAGGGCTCGACATTCCATTTCTCATTACCTATAGTACCTACGGTTACCAGTGAAACAAAGGAGTAACACATGGCAAAAATTCTGATC
>CAYOQW010000195.1:0-3189 GCA_964406175.1 uncultured Candidatus Saccharibacteria bacterium | reverse complement strand
CTCTTCGATACGGGCAGGATGGATGCGACCGTCAGCAATGAGGGTCGTGAGCGCCATGCGGGCGACCTCTCTGCGGACCGGATCAAAGCTGGAGATCACGATGGTCTCGGGAGTATCGTCGACGATGAAATCAACACCCGTCGCTTTTTCCAGTGCTCTGATGTTGCGGCCTTCACGGCCGATGATACGGCCCTTCATTTCGTCATTCGGAAGCGGTACGGAGCTGACCGTGATCTCGGCCGTGTGCTCGGTCGCGCAGCGCTGCAGTGCAGTGGCGATGATCTCACGGGCCTTGCGGTCGGCTTCTTCCTTGGTGGCGGTCTCGACTTCACGGATGAGCCTGAGAGCGTCTTCCTTGATGTCTTTTTCCACGCGGCCCAGCAGCTCTTCTTTGGCCTCCTCGGACGTCATGTGAGAAACCTGCTCGAGACGCTGGGTCATCTCCTTCTGTTTATCGATGAGTGCGGCATTGATCTCATCCACCTGCTTCTTGGTGTTCTCTACCTGCTGAAGCTTCTGCTCGATCGTCTCATAGCGTTTATCAAGTGATTCTTCCTTCTGATGCAGACGCTTCTGCTCGTCCAGGGCTTCCTGACGCAGACGTGCCGCGTCCTGTTCTGATTTTTCCTTCAGTTTGAACGCTTCGTTCTTGGCCTCAAGCAAGATCTCTTTCTGCTTGTTTTCTGCGGTCAGCAGGATCTGTGCGGCATCCTGCTGAGCCTTTTCTGCCTTTTGACGGGCCAGATACGGCTGCACAAAAAAGCCTGCCACAAAGGCAACAATGCCTACGAGCAGAGCTGTGAGTAGAACTTCTCCCATGAAACACCCCCTATATATGCTAGGGGAATTGACCTGGTTTTGTTTTTATGCCGCCCTTGGAATGTCTGCCTGATCGGCTCTCCCTGGCGTTTTGTAACGCAAAGGAAAACAAAGCATCCCCACAGGAGATGCAGTAGAACTAACCGCAGACTGAAGTTTCAAAGGCATACATGCAAGGTTAGAAAGCACATTCGATTCGCATCTCAACCACAGCAACATCACCAGGAGAACTCCCAAAAATAAACTCATGTGCATAGGTATCTTAAAAACAATAGAGCACAGTGTCAAGGAGCGCTGCCTTCAGGCCTGCAACCGCGCCAACAACTCCTGCACCCGTTCATACCGCTCCTTTTTGACCGCTTTGGGCACATCATCGGTCATCTTTTCAGCCGAGGTCCCCGGTCTGGGCGAGTACATGGCAGTGAACACGACGTTGTACCTGACCTGCCCAAGCAGCTTCAAGGTATCAGTAAGCTCCTGCTCGGTCTCCCCGGGAAAACCCACGATAATGTCCGTACCAAACTCAATGTCCGGGACCGTCTGGCGGATCAAGGCCACTAAAGCTTTGTATTCTGCCGCCGTATGCCGGCGGTGCATACGCTGGAGGACACTGTCGCTTCCTGACTGAACGGCCATATGGAGATACCGGTCCATCTTTGGCAGAGCGAGCACAGCGACCAGATCCTGGGTGAAATCGAACGGATTGGCGGTCAGAAAAGACAGCCTGTCTATCCCCTTGATGGAGTGCACGTCACGGAGCAGTGAAGCAAACGGCAGCGCTGTTTCGCTGTTGATCCTGATGTTCCGCTTCTCCTCGGCATCGCTGATGCCCCAGGAATTCACATTCTGCCCGAGCAGTGTGATGTGACGAAAGCCCTGAGAGACCAGATGCTGTACTTCGGTCATGATCTCTCCCCGGCTCCGGCTGATCTCAGCACCCCGGCCAAAGGGTACGACACAGTAGGTGCAGAAATTGTCACAGCCCTCAGAGATCTTCACGAACGCGCTGTTGCCCGGCTTACGTTTCGCTGACACGATGAACGTGCCCAGGCTGGCCGGACTGATCAGCCCCTCGCGCACCAGGATCTGAGGCAACTGGTGCTCCCACTCGTCCGGGCTCAGAAAATAATCGACGAACTTCGCCTTCTGCTTCAGCTGCTTTTCTGTATACCGCTTCCGCTCGCCGCGAGCTGACCCGGCCATGCAGCCTGTCAGGACAAATATCGGTAGTCGGGGATTAGTAGTAGGTAGCTGGGGTTCTGATCCGCTTGCGTCATCCCGATCTTCCCCCAACTCCCTACTGCCTTCTACCAGCCCCGTATATTCCTTGATCTTCTTCCCCCACCCGAACACCTTGTCCTCGGCAGCCTGGCGCACGGAGCAGGAGTACAGGATGACCACCGAAGCATCCTGCCAGGTTGCCGCAGCGCTCAAACCAAGCCCTTCCAGCAGACCGGACAGCCGTTCGCTGTCGGCGAGGTTCATCTGGCAGCCGTAGGTCTGTATGAAATAAGAATGCAGTTCTGTCATGATCAACCCCAGAGCTCCAGCGACCGGTCATTCGCGATCTCGCGCACCATGGCCACGAACTGTTCGGCGTTGATCTTGCCTTTGTCCTCTTCTGTGCGCAGACGGACGGCGACGGCTTCTTCGGTGATCTCCTTGTCCCCGACCACAAGCATATAGGGTACCTTCTGCTTCTGGGCCTCTCTGATCTTCTGATTCATGCGCTCTGAGCGGTCATCCACTTCAAAACGAAGTCCCAGCTTGCGGGCCTGGTCCGCGATCTTCTGACAGTACTCGGTATGACGGTCCGCGATGGGGATGAGCACAGCCTGCACCGGAGCGAGCCAGACCGGAAATGCCCCGGCATAGAACTCGATGAGGAACGCCATGGTGCGTTCGAACGCACCGACCGAGGAGCGGTGCACCACGATGGGCTGCTGCTCTGAGCCGTCAGAATCGATGTAGCGCATCTCGAACCGGGACGGCATGACGAAGTCGTACTGCACCGTGAACGCGGTCTCTTCCTGTCCGTTGAACTTCTTCACCTGGACATCGATCTTGGGTCCGTAGAAGGCAGCTTCGCCTTCGGCTTCATAGAACGGCGCGTTGGTCTCCTTCAGCACGGTGCGCAGCACATCTTCGGCATAGTCCCAGGACGCATCGTCCTTATAATATTTCTTCTCATCCTTCCGGTCGCCGAGCGACAGACGGAAACGGTAGTCCTCGCCCTTTTTGAGCCCAAAAGTGGTATTGGCAAATTCGATGAGGTCGAGCACGGCCTTGATCTCGTCGGCGGCTTGCTCTTTTTTGCAGATGATATGGGCATCAGCCAGGCAGAACATGCGCACCCGCATGAGACCGGAC
>CAYOQW010000194.1:0-3209 GCA_964406175.1 uncultured Candidatus Saccharibacteria bacterium | reverse complement strand
GACGGTTCGCTGTCGGTGGGTTCTACGCCTAACCAGGACAATCCTTTCATGGAATGGCTGACCGCCGTATTTGGCACGCCGATCCTGGGGCTGGATGTCTGGGAGCACGCCTACTACTTGAACTACCAGAACCGCAGGGCAGACTACATCACAGCCTGGTGGAACGTGGTGAACTGGGAGCAGGTAGCGGAGAATATGAAGGATGCACGGAAGTAAGAGGTACGAAGTACGACTTAGTATGATCACAAAAGAGAGACGACTCATGGAGTCGTCTCTCTAACTATTCGTAAGTAAGCGATAAAGGTGGATTTCTGCCGGAGTTTATCCTGAGTTTATCCTGAGTCTGCCGAAGGGCAGGAATGACATTCCTACTATGAGTGTGATCTATCAGATCGATGCAGATGGCTTCTTTTTCTTCTGGCTGATGAGGTGTGAAAATTCTTCCTTGAGCTTTTTCAGCTTGGGCGAAATGACCACCTGACAGTACGGCTGACGAGAATTGTGCAGGTAGTAGTCCTCGTGATAGAACTCCGCCGGGTAAAATGCCTCGAGCGGTTTGAGCTCGGTAACGATCGGGTTCTTGTGTAGTTCAGCCTTGGTCAGATGCTCTACCATGGCTTTTGCCTGTGCTCCCTGTTCGCCTGATGTGGTCAGGATGATACTACGGTACTGTGGGCCGATGTCGGCGGCTTGGCGGTCCCTGGTCGTGGGGTCATGGATCTCGAAGAAGACCTCGAGCAACGTTTCGTAGGTGATGGTGTCAGGGTTGAACTCGATCCTGACCACTTCCGCATGCCCGGTAGTTCCTTCACACACCTGGATGTAGGTCGGGTCTTTCAGCGCTCCGCCGGCGTAGCCTGATTTGACGCTGCGGACACCCCTGAGCTGCTGGAACACAGCTTCCAGGCACCAGAAACAGCCTCCGCCGAATACGGCGGTCTCAGTTTTGGCCATCAGTAGATTCCTCCGGTGAGACAAAGACGAGTGAGACAGAATTAACGCAGTGGCGGGAGTTGGTCTCAGTGAACCTTTCGCCTTCGAACACATGACCCAAGTGGCCGCCGCAGTTCAGACAGGTGATCTCGACGCGGTGACCGTCAACATCGACTGTTCGTTTGACCGCACCCTCGATCTCCCGGTCAAAGCTAGGCCAGCCACATCTGGCATCGAACTTGGACTCGGAGCGGTACAGCGGAGCACCGCACTGGCGGCAGACATAGATGCCGGTCTCGAAGTGGGTTTCATACGTGCCGGAAAACGGACGCTCCGTACCCTTGTCCCGGATGACGCGGGATTCCTCGGGGGTGAGCGGGGGCATGGAATTCTGGTCGGTCATATCGAAATAGTACTGAAAGGTTGAGCAATTTCAGTATAGACCTGATGGGCAGGGCGTCAATGTTCACGAAAAGAGACAAGGCACTGCCTCGTCTCTACGACCGGTATTCCCTTGTCTGGATCGTTCTATTTAGCAGTCCATTTCGTAAGTTCGATGATGTTCCCCTCCGGGTCTGCGACATAGGTAAAGGTCAGCGCTCCCTTTGCATACTCCTTGGTCGCGATCTGACCGACTTTGCTACCGCCGGCAGCCAGAACTTTCGCTTCCATCTCAGCGACATCATCCACCTGAAAGGCGATATGGCCAAAGCCTTCGCGGTTGGCAGCTGGTTCGCCAACCTTCTGTTCGTTCTGGTCATACTGAAATATCTCGAGAGTCGGTCCGACTTGGTCATATCCCGGCAGCCGCAGGTGCGGGCCTTCGATCCTGGCATCCGGGACCCCTGTTGCCTGGGCGAGCAATTCGCCCTCCAGATGGGTCGGGTTCTGCGCGACGCAGCCGAAGACGGTTACGTAGAAATCAGCGAGCTTTTTCCAGTCGCGGCTGACGAGATTGGTGTGGGCGAATTTGATGGGCATTATGTTTCCTTAGATCATCAGATTAACGATCGCAATAAGTGCAATGATCGCCCAGATGACATTCAATACGCCTGGCTGGTAGGCTCTTTTCTTGAAAGAAATGTACACCATCCCGAGTGCGCCCGTTCCATTGAGGATCTGGTACAACAGGGTGGAGGATGACAACCATCCAAAGCTCACGAGGGCATAGGCAAGTACAATGGCGACCGTGCCGTACCAGCCGATGAGTTCGTCCAGGACTTTTTTATTAATAACACGACAATAAAAAAAGAGACTTCCATTTCTGGAAATCTCTTCTGGTCGGGGTGCAGGGATTTGCCCGCCTACGCCGGGGACGGCTACGGCGGGTCTTCGCTTCGCTGCGAAACCAGCGAAAGCAGGTTGTCTGAGTTCAAATCGCTGAGGGAACAAGTCTTATCAGTATTGGTCGGGGTGCAGGGATTTGAACCCTGGGCCTCATGGTCCCAAACCATGCGCGATACCAACTTCGCTACACCCCGGCGCTCTTCTCATTACACTTCAACCTTTTTCGTTAAAAAGGTTGCGCCAAAAACGTCTTCGTTGCTGTTGACCCAACCCTGCCGGCAATGTGGTTTTTTCGGACAGTGGTGTGAAGAGGGGGAATCTCTCACGCAACCTAGATAGTATAGGGGAGATGGCTGCTAATAGTCAATGAAGCTGGCTTCCTCCGCCCAGTCGGTGCACTGGTCGACCTGAGCCTGGGTCAGGATGTTGTTGTCGAGCAGGAGTGCGATCTCTTTCGATATGTTGGTTTCAAAGAAGATGGGGTCGTCGGTGTTGATAGTGAAGCGGATCTGGTGTTTGAGGAATGTCTCCACGATCTTGCGGATGCCGGGGATACCCTTGGCCAGGCCGAGGATCATATTGGAACTGGGGCAGAACTCAAGGGTGACTTTCCGGTCACGGATGAGCTGGAGCTCGTCTGGGTTGTGAATGGCCTGGATGCCATGACCGATGCGGGTGGCATGGAGCTTCGTAATGGCCTCAGTGACCGTGAGCGTCTCGGCGCTTTCACCGGCGTGGACCGTGATGCCGAGGCCTGCGGTCTTGGCGGCCAGGAATATTTCGGCCATCTCGTCCGCCTTGAACTCATTTTTGGCATCGAGCCCGGCGAGGTCGATACCGACCACGCCGCGTTTGCGGTACTTGATGGCTTTTTCCACGGTGATCCGGTTCTGGGCCTGGGAGAACTTTTTTTCCAGACAGAAGATCAGACCGACCTTGATCGGATACTCAAGCATGACTTTATCCAATCCATGCAGGGCACCCATGAT
>CAYOQW010000193.1:0-3226 GCA_964406175.1 uncultured Candidatus Saccharibacteria bacterium | reverse complement strand
CCCTGGGTATAGTAGAGGGCCGTATCTTCCATCTGCTGAGGCAAAAGCCGATGGATATCCAGAAGATAGGAAATGAATGAAGTCTCAGCGACGCTATCTCCTTCTTTCAAAACAGGTATCCCGGTTGAAACAACTGCCGGTGTACCGATCGGACCCTGCTCCCCCTCGGGAATGATCACCGGTGAAGCTCCGAAGGCATAGACCGGTATCAACCCTTCCGTCGAAGCGATCCCGGTGACTCTGCCATCCACATCAACTCCATAGATGCCATAGCCCGTATGCCAGGCGATGACAGGTTTCTTTTCGATGATGGTGAGTTCCAGGGAATTCGGGAAATACTTTCTCACGAATGTTATATCAGAGATCAGCGCGTATTGACGGACCAGCGCGTTCCTGATGCCGCGCTCATTAATCGAAAAGATGTTCCCCGTGAGCAGACCCGAGACATCAGACCTGATCTGTTCTGCGGAGAGGACCTCAACCCCCTGGACCGTGATGATGTTGACCTTGAGGAAGCTGGAGAACCAGAACCAGACGGTTACCAGGGCGAATACCACTGCAGCGGCGCTCAAAAGAACACGGCGCCATGGGATAGCAGCGCTTCCTTTGGTCAGCACCAACGTGGACCGCTGGCCTGACAAGGTACGTCGACGTTTATTAGCCATAGTTTTCAGATATGTATAGATTTCCTGCCGATCCGGAGGTGCTCGGCTTCAATGATGTATTTTAGTTTTTCAGCCGCGATAAAGGCGGTGTCATTGCTATTTATGATCAGATAGTCATATTCAGGCAGGCATTTCATCTCAACGCTTGCGATGGAAACTCGCTTTTCCTGGCGTTCCGGGGTCAGGTCCGCCCGCTGGCGGAGTCGCTGTCTCAGCTCAAGTTCAGAGCCCGTGGTCAGGAACACAAATACAGCCTCAGGGATCATTTCACGCAGGGTCTTGGCACCCTGGGTCTCGATCTTCAAAACCACATCCTTCCCGCTCTGAACCGCATCCATGACCTGTTTTTTGGGGGTACCGTAACGGTAGTCAAAGAACTGGACCCACTCGAGGAACTCATCATTCTTGATCATCGCATCAAATTCTTCATCGCTGACGAAGTGATAGTGTTCCCAGTCTATTTCATCCGTGCGCTGCGGCCGAGTTGTGACGGTGACCACATAGTGCAGATTGATATACGTCTTTTTCAGGATCCGGACGAGAGTATCCTTCCCTGCTCCGCCGGGACCGGAGAGGACGATGAGCAATCCCTGCGAATTCGTATAAGCTTTGATGATATCCCAGGCGGCTGCGGTGCTGGTTGGACTCATAGTGACCTCACTTTGTACTATTGGACGACCGATACATATCCCGAACGAGCACCAGACACCCGAGACACAGGAACAGGTCAGCAAGATTGAAAACCGGAAAATACCCGATCGCTATGAAATCCAGTACTTCGCCTCCCCTGGTCACCCGATCGATCAGATTCCCTGTGATGCCGCCGATCACCATCCCTGCTGCCCACGGAAGATACCAGCGTTGTAAGAAAAGAGACCTATACGAATAAGTCAGCAGTAGAATGCCGGTGATGACCGCGATACCTATCGCCACGAACGGAAAGCCATCCCACAGATCGATCCCCAGAGCCATCCCGCTGTTGTGCACCGCCGCCAGATCAAAAACGTTCCAGCCATACCACAGGATCCGGGGTGATTCATCTGACCGCTCGGATAAATACTTGGTCCACTGATCGAGAATGACCGCTGCCCCGCTCACTGACAGCATCACCAGATAGGTGCGAATTCGTTTCACATACCCTCATGTTTGATCTGACAGTCGATACAATAGCGGACAGAAGGAGATGATTGCAGACGTTTCTCGGGGATCCGCACCTTGCAGTCAATGCAGGTACCATAAATCCCGGCTTCTATCCTGAGGAGCGATTCCTCGATCTCCCTCAAGGCCGCCTGCAGATTGTCCTGCGTGATGATCCCCATCTCGAGATCGACAACCCTCTCAGCCTCATCATCCTGTCCGTGGGTAGACGGAGGGACAAACCATTCATCAGCCGAATGCTGTTCATCCGCGATCCGTTCCAGCAGTCCCTTCAGCGCATCGCGTTCTTTTGTCAACCGATGTCTGAGCTGTTCAGGTACAGAATTCATAACTGATGACCTGTCACAAATAGGCATCCCTGCCCCGGATTGTAGCTGATTCGTCAACTGAAGACAAGCGCGTCATCGCATCTCAGAACGGTGAAACCAACCGATGCAGAACAGATCACGCACCACCTGCCAGGCGTTGGAAAAGGTCGGGTGAAACCGGGTCTCTGGAGAATTTTCCCACAGTACAGGCACTTCACGGATCCTGTACCCGAATTTCTTTGCCAGGAAAAGGATCTCTACATCAAAAACCATACCATTCAGCCGCTGCCGTGAAAAGACGTCAGCACATGCCTCCTTAGTGAACAGTTTGAAACCGCATTGAGTGTCCTGAATACCAGGCAAATACAACAGCCGCACCAGAAAATTGAATGATTTGCCAAAAATTTCCCGGAATTTCGGCTGCCGTACGATGATCTCACTTTCGGCCATGGCTCGGGAACCGATGACCACATCCTGCCCCTCGGACATGAACGCGGTCAATTTGGCAAACTCCGAGAGCGGTGAAGACAGGTCCGCATCAGTCATGAGGATCCTGCTTCCTCTGGCTTCCAGCATCCCCTGACGTACCACAGCGCCTTTACCCCTGTTCTGCGGGTTGGTGATACATACAAGCGAGGAAAACTGCGCGGCCGCACGTTGTACTAGTTGAACTGTCGAATCGGATGAACCGTCATCCACTACGATCACCTCCGTGGATCCTTGAAATCCATGACAAAAAGCAGCCAGCTCGGTCAGCGTCCGGCCGATACGGTGTTCTTCATTGTATACAGGGATCACAATGCTCAGATCGCAAGTCATAAAAACCCTCATTGATTAACGCAGGACCAGGGCTACCCCGGCACAGATGAGAAGGACGCCAGCGGTATTGACCCAGGTGACCGGCTCATGCAGCCACAGGGCAGAAAAGAAAAGTATGAACACATATCCCAGGCTCAGCATCGGGTAAGCAACCGAGAGATCGATCTTTGTCAGCACGATCAGCCAGAGGAACGCCCCGGCCAGATACAGCGATTCACCCAACAGAATATAGGGATTGGTAAAAGACGCGATAAAAAAACTAAACCATTTGGCGGG
>CAYOQW010000192.1:0-3227 GCA_964406175.1 uncultured Candidatus Saccharibacteria bacterium | reverse complement strand
AAACTTAACGTCTGCCAGTATCCTTACTTCCATTGGCTGTCCGCTGCACTGCACCTACTGTGCTTCGCGGACCCTGCAGCCCGCGTTCATTCAGCGGCCGGCGGCGGACGTCATCGGAGAACTTGATCAGCTTGTCGCCACGACCGCTGTCCGCGATATCGCTTTCTATGACGATGCCTTGCTGTGGAACCGAGAGAAGCATGCTAAACCGCTGTTGCGGGCGATCAGGGACCGGAACTATCAGCTCAGCTTCCATCTGCCCAATGGTGTGCACATCAGAGAAATAGATGAGGAACTTGCTTCACTCTTGTTCAGCTGTCAGGTCGAAACCCTCAGACTTTCGTTCGAGTCCAGCTCTCCCGACCGGCAGAAGGATTCATCGGCAAAAACCACGGATCAGGACCTGGAGCAGGCAGTCGCCTTGCTCGGGAAGGCGGGGTATCTACCGTCATCACTGCATGTCTACGTGCTCATGGGGATGCCGGGGCAGGCACTTGACGAGGTGCGGGCGTCAGTCAGCTACGTTCACTCTCTGGGTTGTCTGGTCGACCTGGCCGAGTACTCGCCCGTTCCGCACACAGCCGAGTTCGCGAAGGCAGTGGCGATCAATCCGTTGGTAGCAGAGGAGCCGCTGCTTCAGAACAATACGATCTTTCCTCTTCTTTTGGACAGGGCTGATTTTGCCGTGATGGAACGGTTCAAAAGTGAGGTCAAAGCCCGGAACACCGCGTTGAAAATGAGCAATTGCGGTTGACCGGTGCGGTTGGTATACTGTCCTCGCGCGTGTAGAAAATCAGGTGGATGACGAAACCTATCTCCTACGGAGGCAAGAATGCTGAAGACACCGCTTTACGACCGTCATGTCCAGCTCGGGGGTACCGTTATCGATTTCGGCGGATGGGGCATGCCTGTCCAATATACGAATGTTGTAGAAGAGCACCGCACGACGAGAGAAAAGGCGGGGCTTTTTGATATCTGCCATATGGGTGAATTCGAGGTGACCGGCACGGACGCCTTTGCATTCCTGCAGTCAGTGGTCAGCCGCAATCTCGAGGGTCAGGAGACCGGTCAGATGAAGCTCTCGGTCATTACGAATGAAAAGGGCGGCATCATCGACGATCTGACCGTTTACCTGATGGGTGAGGACCGCTACATGGTGGTCACCAACGCCGGGACCAAGGACAAGGATCTCGCCTGGTTCCTCAAAGCCAAAGAGGACAAGAGTTTCACACAGGTCGAGATCAAGGATGTCAGTGCGCGGACCGGCAAACTCGATCTCCAGGGGCCGCTGTCCGAGATCATCCTGCAGTCGCTGGTCAAGGACGATCTGACACCACTGAAATTCTACTACGCTATGGAGACTGAGATCCTTGGCCAACCTGGTATCGTATCCCGAAGCGGCTATACGGGCGAGGACGGTTTCGAGATCTATGCCGACTGGGACTTCATCGGAACTGTCTGGGACAAACTGCTCGAGGTCGGGGCTCCCTACGGGCTCAAGCCTATTGGCCTCGGTGCCCGCGACACCTTGAGACTTGAGGCTGGAATGATGCTCTATGGTCATGAAATGGATGAGACCATCACGCCGCTGCAGGTCGTCTATGGCTGGGTCACCAATCTGGAAAAAACCTTTATCGGCTCCGACGCCATCCGTCATCAGAAAGAGGTCGGGCTTACGGAGAAACTGGTCGGCTTCGAAATGATCGACCGCGGCATCGCCCGCAATGACTACAAGATCTTCAAGGACGGCGAACAGATCGGCCGGGTGACCTCTGGCACCATGTGCCCGACCCTGAACAAAGCCGTCGGGCTCGGTTTCGTCCCCATGCAGTACCGCGATGTGGGCACCGAGATCGACATCCAGATCCGCGACAAGATGGCGAAAGCCAAAGTGGTGAAATTGCCTTTTTATAAACGTGAAATAGTCTAATATTTATCCGTTAGTCGAAGGAACCGTCCATGTCCAAGCCGAATCCAACCGAATTCAAATATACCAAAGAGCATGAATGGGCCAGGGATAACGGTGACGGCACCGTGACCATGGGTATCACGGATCATGCCCAGCACTTGCTGACCGATATCGTGTTCGTCGAGCTCCCCGTCATGGGCAAACAGGTCCAGCAGGGCAAACAGGCTGCGGTCGTTGAATCAGTGAAGTCGGTATCCGATGTATACGCATCCGTTTCCGGCGAAGTGGTCGAGGTCAACAGCGCTCTCGAGGGTTCGCCCGAGACGGTGAACCAGGACGCCTTTGGCGGCGGCTGGATCATGAAGATCAAAATGTCGAACGCAGCCGAGCTGGCCAACATGATGGACGCCGCTGCGTATGATGCGTTGATCGCTGGGTAGCACTAGGAAGAGTAGCCAGTGGCCAGTTGATAGTTTTGGATGTCATTCCCGTGAAAACGGGAATCCAGAAACAAACAACAAAATCGTTTCTCTCTTTTTTCTGGATCCCCGGGTCAGGCCCGAGGATGACAATAACCTATAGACAATTCATTTCGGGATAGCAGACCGAGTTACCGTACTCATACTTTAGACGAGGTAGGGCTATGGATTATGTCCCGCATACCCCAGCTGACCAGCAGAAGATGCTGCGTGCGGTCGGGGTCGGTTCGGTTGACGCTTTGTTCGCTGATATTCCAGAAAAGTATCGGTTGAAAAAACTGATGGACCTGCCGCAGCCTCTGACCGAGCAGGAAGTCTCGGGTCTCATGGGAGCGATCGCTTCGTCCAATACGATCCCTGGCCACACC
This sequence comes from uncultured Candidatus Saccharibacteria bacterium, assembly GCA_964406175.1. Taxonomy (GTDB): domain Bacteria; phylum Patescibacteriota; class CG2-30-54-11; order CG2-30-54-11; family CG2-30-54-11; genus CG2-30-54-11. The sequence continues at coordinate 471 of CAYOQW010000192.1, read as the reverse complement.
TTCATGGGAGTCGGTGCCTATCACCATTTCATCCCGGCCGTGGTCGGACACGTGATCGGCCGGTCTGAGTTCTATACCGCCTACACGCCCTATCAGGCAGAGATCAGCCAGGGCATCCTGCAGGCCATCTATGAGTATCAGTCCATGATCGCTGCTCTCACTGGCATGCAGGTCGCCAATGCGTCCATGTATGACGGTGCGTCGGCTATGGCAGAAGCAGCGGTCCTGACCGCCAAGACCCTTCGCCGGACCAGGATCGTTGCCGCCAAGTCGGTCCATCCCGAGTATAGAGCCACGGTCAAGACGTACTGCTGGTCAAACGGGTACGAAGTGGTGGAAGTCGGCTATGACGCAGCCGGTCAGATCGACCAGGTGGCCCTCGCCGCAGCTATCGATGACAACACGGCCGCCGTGCTCGTACAGTCGCCCAACTTCTTCGGGGTCATTGAGGATATTGCGGCTATCGAGCCC
>CAYOQW010000191.1:0-3261 GCA_964406175.1 uncultured Candidatus Saccharibacteria bacterium | reverse complement strand
GCAAATTCACCGAGCAGCTGACCCATCCCAGACGCGAGATCGAGACATCACTGGGCAATTTATTCGCAGATGCTTTCGCGTCCTGTGCCCAGGCGGATGTCACCCTGGTCGGCAGCGGCTCGATCCGGGTCAAGGAGCTGGGCCCCGTGGTCACGCTGAAGGATTTCCTGTCCTGTTTTCCCTATGACGATACCCTGCACAAAGTCTCGCTCAGCGGAGCTCAGCTGCTTCGTCTCTTTACCCACATCATGCGCATCGAGAATCGGGACGGTGAGGGCGAGTGCTATCAGGTAAATGCCGGGGTGAAGGCGGTTTACAACGAGGAGCAAAAGAAGCTGGTTTCTTTGGCCGTCGGCGGTCGTGAAGTCTCGACGACTGAGTTCTACACGGTTTGCGTGCAGGGCTATCATTTCAAGAACTGCCAGTCCTATCTGAACGTTTCACCAGAAGAGCTGGCCGAAGCCGCTCAGCCCAAGGTCGTCTCGACCTCTGCCCAGGAGGTCATGGAGGAGTACCTGCGGGATCATCCGAATTTGAGCTCGGTGGTCGAGGGACGGCTGGTATACAAATTGTAGAATTCTTGACATTGGCTGTTTCAGCCAAACCTTGAGACGCGATGAATCGCGTCTCTACACATCGGAAAGCGTTTTTTGTTTTGAATTATGATTTCGTAGTGACGCGATTCATCACGTCTCAGATGTACTGCTTTTACAGGAATGATAGTACATAGGCAAAAAAAGAGGGGGTTCTCGAGCTGCTCGCGAACCCCCTCTGATATACTTCGTAGTTCGGAAAAGGCACCCTCACCCTGCCCTCTCCCATCAGATGGGCGAGGGGAAAAGTTACATCTTTTCGCCACACTCAGGGCAGAACTTGGCGCCGGGGGTGAGGATAGCCTGGCACTTGGGGCAGTTGGACTTGGCTTTCACATCAGCACCGCAGTTGGGGCAGAACTTCACGTTGGCAGAGAGAGGAGCTTCGCATTTGGGACAGCTGGCCTTGATGCCTTCTCTCCAGACTTCGGTACCGAGCTTCTTGTCTTCCTCGGCCATGGCGGCGTGAGCGTAGATCTCTTCAACGGACTTGCCGGCCTGGGCAGCGGCCATCTCTACACCGAGGTCGGGAGCACAGCTCTTGCAGAGTCCCTTGCCCTGGTTCCAGCACTGTTTGCGGCAGACCCAGGAGTTGCACTTGGGACACTGGATGAAATTGGGTTTCAGTTCCTCTATCGCCTTGTCGAATTCTTCGTCGCGGGATTTCTGCCAGGCGGCAGAGTGGATCCGGTCACCGATATTCGACGCCTGGGAGAACATTCCGCCAAACAGGCTGGAGGCGGCATCCAGCACATTGCTCACGGCATTGGTCGCAGAGGCCTTGAACTCGGTCCGGTAGCTGTTGCCACAGTGGTTGCAGTTGCACTCGAACTGGAAGCCACGTTCGGTCGAGAGGTCAGTATAATTGTTCGCGTATTCAATGGTCTTGGTCATGGTGCATTCCTCAGTGAGTGAAGTACGGCCAGTATCCTAGCATCGAGCAGGCGGGCAATGCAATCTATTCCCAGCCGAACTTCCTGATGAACAGACGTTTGACGCCTTCGGCCAGGATGAAGTAGGCCACAGCCATGACCGCCAGGATACCCCAGAAGAGAGGAGGTAACGGTACGAACCCAAGTCCCTTGGCCAGCGGGGAATAGGGGAGGAGACAGCCGACCAGGACGATGATGGCAGTCGAGATCGCCAGAGGCTTGCTGGCCCGGCTCTGGAAGAACGGGACCTTTTGAGTGCGGATGATATGGATGATGAGGGTCTGGCTCACCAGGGATTCCACGAACCAGCCGGTATGGAACAGGGCCGGATTGTCCCAGCAGTTGAAAATGTAAAGCATGGTGAAGTAGGTCAGGTAGTCAAAGATCGAGCTGACCGGGCCGATCCAGAGTATGAATTTCTGGATATGCTCGATCCGCCAGGTGCGGGGTTTTTTGCAGTATTCATCATCCACGCCGTCGGTCGGGATGCCGATCTGCGACATATCATAGAGGAGATTATTGGTGATGACCTGGATCGGGAGCATAGGGATGAACGGGAGGAACAGGCTGCCGCCGAGCACGGAGAACATGTTTCCGAAGTTGGAGCTGGCGGTCATCTTGATGTATTTGGTGATATTGCCGAAGATCCTGCGTCCTTCTTTTACACCGGCTTTCAGCACGTGCAGGTCCTGCTCGAGCAGGATGAGGTCAGATGATTCCTTGGCTATGTCGACTGCAGTGTCGACCGAGATGCCGACGTCGGCGGCTTTCAGGGCTGGTGCATCATTGATGCCGTCTCCCATGAAGCCGACGGCATGGCCGCACCGCTGGAGTGACCGGATCACGCGTTCCTTGTGATGCGGTTCCAGCTTGTCGAAGACGGTGGTTACTTCTACAACTTTGTTGAGTTCGGCATCGGTCATTTTTTCGAGCACTGAACCGATGAGCACGTGGTCGACCGGCAGACCCACATCGTTGCAGATCTTCAGGGTCACCTGCTCATTGTCGCCGGTCAGGATCTTGACCTGGACGCCGTAGGCGTTCAATTCCTTGATCGCGGCGGCGGCTGACTTCTTCGGAGGGTCGAGAAAGGCGAGGAACCCGAGCAGGGTCAGGTCTTTTTCATCTTCGACGCCGTAGGTCGTCTTGTCATCTGGGAGCTCTTTGTATCCCAGGGCGACCAGCCGGAATCCTTCTTCGCTCAGTTTGTTCACGATCGAGGTCTTGCTTTCCAAGTGGAATTTGCTCAAGGGCTCGATCTTGTCTTTCAACTGGACGTTCTTCGAGTGGGCTAGTACTTCTTCCACCGCTCCTTTGCAGATGAGCAGATGCTTATGTCCAGGCCCCTCGACCACGACGGACATACGTCTGCGAACGAAATCAAAGGGTACTTCGTCGATCTTTTTATACTTGGTCCCGAACGTCTTTGTGAGCTCACTTTCATGCTTCAGCACTGCCACATCGAGCAGGTTTCTGAGTCCGGTCTGGTAGTGGCTGTTCAGATAGGCATAGTCCAGGATGAGCTCGTTCTCATTGCCGCTGATGTCGATATGCTTGATCAGGGTGACGCGGCCTTCGGTCAGGGTGCCGGTCTTGTCGGTGCACAGGACGTCCATGGCTCCCAGGTTCTGGATGGAGTTCAGGCGTTTCACGATGACCTTCTTTTTGGCCAGGTCCACTGCCCCTTTGGACAGGTTGACCGTCACGATCATGGGAAGCATCTCAGGGGTGAGACC
>CAYOQW010000190.1:0-3325 GCA_964406175.1 uncultured Candidatus Saccharibacteria bacterium | reverse complement strand
TTCCCAGTTCTCGTAGACTTCACCATTCTTGTCGGCAGCCATGCGGGCAAATCTGACCGCTTCACGGAAGTAGGCGCGTTTGCGTTCGATATCCGTGGCACGCTGGGTTTCATCGGTCGTGCTGACTTCGGAGGCTACGCCCTGATTGTGCAGCAGAATAGCGACGCCGCGCAGGTAGTGGTCACGTGTTTCGCTGGCGGTGACGACTTTGTTCTGATAGATGAGTGAGGTGTTGACGTCGCCGTCATTGCCTGCGTCGATCGCTTTGCGGAGATTGATGTCCACTCCATAGGCAGAAACAACTTTGTAACCGACACCAGCTACGACGACGATGATTGCGACTGCAGCTCCCAGTGAAAGGAAATCACGCTGCTTGCCCTGACCTTCGGTGGCCAGTTTCAGTGAGAAGACTTTGTCGCCGGTAATGCCGGAGACTTCGGGTTCGAAACCGATATAGACAGCGAGCACCAGCAGTATCCAGAAGAGGATCTGCAGCGGTATGGTCTCCCAGTTCAAGAGCAGGATGCCGAAGTAGGTGATGACGCTGACGAACAGTCCGAGGACAGCGGGATCAGAGTCGGTCTTCATGGCGTAGGCCAGGAGTGCTTTGACGGAGAGTCCGATGATCCGGATGGTGAAGAACAGCAGAGCAGCAAGTCCTACGAGACCCATGGTGGTCAGATTCAGGAAGAACTGATTGTAGGGACGGTTGTAATTGAGCAGCCAGTCGGTTTTCTGATTGAAATCATTGGGACGAAGCACTTTGAAAGCATACCCGTAATTACCTTCGCCGACGCCGGCTAGTGCATACTTTTTGACGCTTTCCTTGGCGATGGCAAATGAGGAGGATATGCTCAGCGTGATTGGCTTGGGAACAGGGGTATTAAAGGCTTTGATGTTGTCTTTGATGGCTGGGATCTTGAAGACCAGCAGACCAAGCAGGAAAAGTCCAAGAGGGACAAAGATCAGATTCCGTTTAGTTTTTTCGAGGACGGGGAAGGCGACCGCTGCGGTCAGGAGGATACCGACGGCCCCTAGCAGCCATGACTGCCAGTAATCGACGATCCCGAGCACCATGACGGATGTGACGAAGAGGATGGTGATCAGGGCGGTCAGAACCCAGCGTTTGGCTGTAAAAGAACCGATCCAGAAGCCGGTGGCCAGAGGAAGCAGAACGGCGAGGAACAGCGCCAGCTGATGCATGGTCCCGAACGGGGTGAACAATTTGGAGTTGGAGATCACCGAGAACGGCAGAACATAAACGCCCAGGTACTGCAGGATGGAGATCACTCCGAGCAGGGCTGCTGATGACATGAGCATCCCGAGGAGCAGAAGCCAGTCTTTGCCGTTCCGGATGTGATTGATCAGTGCATAGAAGATGACGATGAAGGAGACCAGGAGTACGAAGCCGTCTTCAAAATTTGGAAAAGCCCCCCAGAGGCTCTGGCTGGAGATCTTGGACATGACGAGCGCGAGGGTTGATGCGCCGAGCATAGCGATAATCGGCAGATCGACGATCGTCTTTTTCAGACGGACTTCCTTGTCCAGGACGATCTTAACTGCCCAAAGGAGGGCGATCAGTAGTGCGCCGAGGATGACGACCATGGATTTGTTGTAGCGGATGTACTCAACGGTCCAGTCAGCAAAAACGAACGGTACGAAGAAAGCGATCAATCCGCCGATCCAGATGATAGCAGTATTGATCCAGGCTGAACTGAACGCGAGCGAAAACTTCGGCGTGGACGGCGCAGACTGCCAGGCGGGATTGTCTCCGTGCTCTGAGTATTGAAGTCCCTCACCTGTCTGCGGATTCCTTGCCATAGATGCCTCCTTGTTTCTTCTCTTAATTTTGTAAATTCTATTTCTATATCAATGAAAGGATTGCTGTCAGTCTCTGATCTTCATGTCAAATACCCTGATCTTGCTTTCTACGACTTTTTGTATGGCGTCTATGGCTGGTCCAGTGATCTGGTAGGGAACGATGAGCTCGGCATCCCTGGCGAGGGTATCCCTGATCGATTGACTATACGCAAGTCGAAGTTCGCTGTTCACATTGATCTTGGCAATTCCGCTTGCTATCGCTGCCTTGATCTGATCGTCTGGAATGCCTGAACCACCATGGAGTACGAGCGGTTTGTGCACACCCTCGTTTATCTCTCTCAAACGTTCACAATCAATATGCGGTATCCCCTGGTATATACCATGGATATTTCCCACGGCCACTGCCAACTGGTCAATGCCTGTGTCGCTCGCATAATGCCATGCTTCGGAGGGATTCGTCAAGCCCTCTTTGCCCAATGCTGCCTCGACCCCTCCCGTATGGAGACTCGAGGTGCCACCGACATGACCGATCTCCCCTTCCACATTGACATCACGTCCATGGGCATAGGCCACGACCTGTTTTGTCAATTCGGCATTTTCGTCATAGCTTTTGTCAGATGCGTCGATATGGACCGAGAGGTACCCAGCATCGATAGCGGTGCGGACATCTTCCATGCTTTTACCATGATCAAGATGCAGCCCGACCGGGACGGATGCGTGTTCGGCCATGGTCTTGACCATGGAGACCGCCATATCAAAGCCGACGAACATCCCTTCACCTCTGGATGTAGCGATCATGACCGGGGCCTCCAGGTACTCGGCGGCCCGGACAATGGCTTTCAGGGTTTCCAGGTTGGAAATGTTGAACGTGCCAACTGCATAACCGTCCTTGTATGCTTTCTGATACAGATCTCTGGGATGTGCCCACATGGCTGGACCTCTGGTATTGCTGAAATTGAGAAGTATGACGCAGGAAGTACGAAGTAGAAACCATCAAGAGAGACGGAGCCTGACGAAGTGCAGTTTGCCGCTCTGGATGACCATGCCGTCCGAGACCACAATTGACTGGGCAATATCCGCGGCCACTTTTTCGCTATTGATCCTGACCGCACCGGAGGTGATGAGGCGTTTGGCTTCGGCATTGCTGGGGCAGAGCTCGAGGGCGACGAGCAGCTGAGAAAGTTTAACGATCCCAGTTCCGATCTGCTTCTCGGGAATATCAGCAGGCAGCTCACCTTTGCGGAACTGGTTAATAAAAGCTGCTTCAGAGAGCTGTGCGAGAGCGGCACTGTGATAGATCGTCACTATCTCCCTGGCGAGGCGCATCTTGTGATCGCGGGGATTGACGGTCCCGGCTTTCACCTCTGCCTCTACGTTCCGTATCTCGGCCAGGGGGATATCGGTGCAGAGCTCCATATAGACCGAGATCAGGTCATCCCGTATGGACATGACCTTGCCGTACATGTCATTGGGTTCATCGGTGAAGGCGATATAATTGTCATAG
>CAYOQW010000189.1:0-3336 GCA_964406175.1 uncultured Candidatus Saccharibacteria bacterium | reverse complement strand
AAGGTATCAGCGGTCTCCTGATGCTCTTGAATACTGAGCGGGAGTCCATCGGTTCTGAGATCCCGAGACTGTCGACCATGGCCGTTCCTGGTCAGTACGCGGTGAACCAGAGCGACCTGGTGGCTTTCATGATCGATTACAAGGATTATCTGGCGACCGTGCTCACCGTTCTATCCAACTCTGACACCTCTGCCGTCACGGCCAAACAGCTGACCGATATGGTGACTGCTGGACAGGAGGCCGGTCGTTCTGCCGGTCTGATCAGACTCAATTCTGATTTTATCCGTCAGGATATGAACTCGACCGTGTTCGAGGTCCTCCCGCAGAACATCAAGCGGATGATCGAGGACGCCAAAGCTTTGGCCGCAGGACAGGAACAGAAGGATATTGATGCCAAAAAGCAAAAGGAACAGGACCTCAAGGACGTTCAGAACGTGGTTGAAACATTCATGCAGGCATACATAGAGCTGGACTTTTTGACAGCCAAGGCCCTCCTGACCGAGCAGGCTGGGAAAAAATATGAACTTTTCACCATGGGAAGCGACACCGTCGTTGACTATCTCATGGTCTCCACACTGGAAAAGGAGGACTATTATCTCCTGGTGGTCAAAGTTACCCGTGAATTTCCTGATCCTGCGTTCGTGGCGCCTTTGAGCGGGCCAGTAGGCGAGGTCCCGCTGGTGAGCAGGACGACCAATCAGGAATTTCAGGTCATCAAGGAAAGCGATGCCTGGAAGATCCGCTATGTCGAATTCTTAGAACAGGTATGATATGAAATCGCAGTCCCTGGTATTTCTCGATGAGATCGAAAATCTGAAACAGGTTCCCCGCACCGGCTACGCTCAGCAGGGGATACCTGAGGTTGAGAGCGTCGCTGAGCATAGTTTTTCTGTAGCCTGGTATGCCTGGCTCCTGGCCATCAAAGAGGGTGCTGATGTGCCCAGGGTCCTGAAAATGGCGCTTTTTCATGATGCTGGTGAATCGAGGGTCGGAGACCTCACCCTGAGGGCCTCTGAATATATCGGCCGTACTGTCAAAGTGAAAGCGGAGATGCAGGCGGTCGCCGACATGACAGCTTCGCTGGAAGAAGGCCTGCGCGACGAGCTTGCAGAGCTCTTCATCGAGTATTCGGACAGCACGACCCTGGAAGCCCGTATCGTCGGGGATGCTGATGTTCTGCAGATGCTGGGGCAGGTGCTCAGGTATGAGCAGCTGTACCGGGCCGACTTTCTGGATTTCTGGGAGCACGCGAGTGAGCGTGAATGGCTTCCCGCAGCGCAGAAATGGTACGCTGAAATGTATGCAAGTCATGAGGCACAGGATATCTGAATGGACAGGAACTGGTACGACCGTTTTGCACCTTGGATAGGGTTTGTGATGATCGCAGCGATCATCATGGGCGGGGTTCTGCTTTGGCAGCGTAATGCGGCTGTTCCTGCTATCCGTATCACTGCCGGTTCATCCGATGGAGATATGGTAAAGGTTGATGTCAAAGGAGCTGTGGTGACGCCTGGTGTCTATGAGCTCAGTGTCACCGCCCGTATTGAAGATGCGATCAGTGCTGCCGGGGGACTGACCGGTGATGCCGACATGGACCTGTTCACCATGAGCCGCGCTTCCACAGTCACTGACGGGCAGCTGATCCGGATCCCTTCCAGGTCCTCGACCGCCTTGCCAGCCGATGGTCCATCCGCAGATGCGGTCCTGAGCGGGTCATGCATCAACCTCAACAGCGCGACCACAGGAGAATTGGACAGTCTGCCTGGTATCGGGGTATCGAGAGCGAACAGTATTATCACCAACCGGCCCTATGCCGCATTGACAGAACTGATCGTGAAAAAAGTGCTGACCCAGTCGATCTATGATGGACTTGCTGACAAAATCTGTATCTGAGGGATCGCATGCTCAAGTATCTTCTCAAGCGCATCAGTCGTGATAAACCTTCGTATCTCGCCTCGGTCGCTCTGTTGAGCGTTGCAGTGCTCCCGTTGCTGCTCTTCTCCAGGCCATGTCCATCTGATGCCTTCCCGTCAGCTGCCGGGGTCCCCCTCACCCTCTGGCATGCCACACTCATCGCTCCTTTCATTTTCTCCCTGGTTCTGGTCTACGTGAGTTCCGGCGCCAGACGCAGAGAGGAACGCGTTTTTTTGAAAGGATCAGGGATCACGGAAAGGGCTGCCACCCTGTTGAATGTCTACGAGGTCGTGCTGTATATTCTGCCGGTCCTGTTGCTCGCCGGTGTCGCATTGGCCGTAGCCGCAGCGCAGGATCCTGATATATGCGTCTGGGTCGGCACGCTACCGCGCTGATTTTTTCACCTGAAGGAATGCCATGAGCAGTGCTTATGTGTTGGATATTCAAAGTGTTTCCAAAAAGATCACGGTGCCTGCTCCTGGTCTTTGGGTGTTGGAAGACATTAACTTCAGTGTCGCTCCAGGCGAGATCGTGTTAATTTCCGGCAAAGTTGATTCCGGCAAGAGTCTCCTGATGCACATTATTACTGGTCTGGAGGCTCCCACCCGCGGCAATATTCTGCTGGGAGGCAAAGACCTCGCTCGTATGGACGGGCAGACGCTGCTCTCTGTCAGGGCTACCTCGGTAGGCGAGGTCTCAAAGCAGCTGAGCTTTCTCCCGTGGCTGACCGTCAGGGAAACAGTGGCGCTGGCAGCTGAGATCGCCCATGGTCAGGGCAAGAAGCTGGCCCCTGAGGCTGCGGATGTGGCATTGGCCCTCTGTGAGATAACTCCCTATGCAGATGCACTGACTTCAGATCTGCCGGTCAGTATCCAGAAGCGGGTGGCTCTCGCTCGAGCGATCGTTCGTGATCCTCTCGTCATATGTATCGATGGAGTGACAGAGGGGCTCAATGATGATGAGTCACACCTTTTTCTCTCGCTGATCCACACGTATGCAGTGAAGACCAGGACAGCAGTTCTCATGACCTCCGCGTACAATTCTGCCGAATCGATAGCCGATAGTGTTTACTACCTCGACCAAGGGGTTGTTCAGCAGAAACTGCGCACCGCTTCATCTGAAAGTGGAGCATCTGCCAGAGATCTGGACAGCGGCCTGTACGTCATCGACGAACAGGGAACCCTGGTGACCTTTAACCGCAGGGCCGAGGTCATGCTGGGATTCAGGGAACATGATGTCCTGGGTCAGCCATTTGACCATGTGCTGTGTTTTCAGACCAAAAATCATGAGCCGATGCTTCACGATGCCCTGGCAGAAGTTATCGTTCAGTCAGGTACTGGTGAAGCAGTTGAGAATACTGCGTACATCCTGAGCGCACATGGTCACTGGAAGCTGTTCTCCCTGCACGTCGAACCCCGTTTC
>CAYOQW010000188.1:0-3364 GCA_964406175.1 uncultured Candidatus Saccharibacteria bacterium | reverse complement strand
TTGTGGGTCAGATTGGCCTGGCGAAAGGCGTCAGCTGAAGCTTTCTGCACCTCCGGCCGGTTGCTGGGGTCGCGGTCCTGGGCGAAGTTGATATGGTTGGTCGCAAAGGCTGAGGCGAGGACCTGGACCGCTCTGTGGTTACGTTTACCGCGTTCCATGACGATCGCCGCTGCCCCGTCGGTATTGGCACTGCAGTCGAACAGCCGCAGAGGCGAACAGATGACCTTGGAATTCTCGATCATCTCCATGGTAATCTCTTTGCCATAAAAATGGGCATGGGGATTGAGATTGCCGTTCTGGTGGTTTTTGTAGGACACGAGTGCGAAATCATGCATGGTCGCACCGAATTTCTGCATATAGGTGCTAGCTGCGAGTGCTCCAGCCGCCGGGAACACAAGTCCTTCCCGCTGGTCGAACTCACGGTCTGCATCTCCTGCCACGTAGAACAGCATGTCCGGAGAGATCGACATCTTTTCCGCCCCGACCACGAGCACACGCTGGTAATGCTTGAGTGAAATGAATCCTTGATGTACCGCTACGCCTCCGCCTCCGCAGGCAGCCTCGAGACTGAAGATCGGCAGGTGCAGTCCGGGGAAATACCCAGCAAGCACGGAGCCGAGGTGGCACTGGTTGTTGCTCGAAGCACTCAGGTTATTGGCCACATAGATCGCATCGATATCTTTGATCTCCAGGGCGGCGTCCCTGAGAGCTCCCTCCACGACCTGGAGCATCATTTCAGGCAGGGACAGGCTGGTGTGGCCGAATTTCGAAATGCTGAGACCGGTGATGTACATGGGGGGACCTGGTAGTAAGTAGCAGGTAGTAAGCAGTAGTGGGCTGGGGTTGACTCTCAGAACTAAATCAGAGAATAGGGAGGATTCGAAATACTAGTATTCAATACCTTCTCTGGCCTGGATGCCTTTGGCATACGGGTGTTTGACCTCCTGCATGACGGTGACGTAGTCAGCGAGGTCAATGAGAGCCTCTGGGGCATTGCGGCCGGTCAGGACGAGTTCCAGCGAGGCTGGTTTGCTCTGTATGCAGTCTACCACGTCGGATATGTCGAGCAAACCGAAATCTACCGCACAGACTATCTCATCGAGGATGAGCAGATCATAGCCCTGCGTCATGGCTTCTCTGACAAAGGCCAGGCCGCGTCTGGCTTGATCGATGTCCTCGGGCTGGACACTATCCTTGAATACAAAGCCAGGCTGTCCGAACTGGACGACCTCGGTCGAAGGCAGGAACCGGAGGGCACGGAGTTCGCCATAATCAGTACGCCCCTTCATGAACAGCACGATCAGTATCCTGCGTCCATGGCCGCAGGCTCTGACCGCGAGGCCGAGGGCTGCTGTGGTTTTGCCCTTGGCAGGGCCGGTGTAGACATGGATGAGGCCGGGGCGGGGGTCGCTCATGGTTGATCCTTTGGCTGCGAAAAGATGAGATCAAAGGCTTGTTGGATGGCTTGCCGCGGTGTCAGCAGGTGTGCCTGGATTTTTTTTGCTTGTTCGTCTACCCAGGAAGGGCCCAGTATGTTTAATGCTTTTAATTGAAAACCCTGTTCGAGCAGGTCCTTCAGATGCTGTCCGATGCGAGTAGTATCTCGATCCGTTCGTGTTGTGGTAGCGTGTTCTTTTATCCTTTTGAGCAGTTCATCAATACCACATCCCTGTTCTGCCTGTGTCTTGAGCACCGGGATCTCCCAGGTCTTTTCCCTTGAGCTTTTTGGCTTGACGTCGTCCAGCATACTCTGCAGCTGCGATAGCTTGCGATCCGCACCGGGCAGATCTGACTTGTTGATGACAAAGATGTCGCCGATCTCCATGATGCCGGCCTTGATAGCCTGGATATCGTCGCCGGCTTCCGGCGTCAGCACATTGACCAGTGTATCGGTCAGATACGCGATGTCAACTTCGAGCTGGCCTGCACCGACGGTCTCGATGATCACGTAGTCGAATTGGGCCGCGTTGAACACCTGCAGGATGTCAGCCGTTGAGTTCGATAACCCGCCGTGATGGCCGCGTGAGGCCATGCTGCGGAAGAACACCTTGCCGTCAGTTTCGTCGGTATTCAGGAACCGGATCCGGTCGCCGAGCACGGCTCCGCCGGTGAACGGGCTGGTCGGGTCGATGGCGAGCACCGCCACGGTCTTGTCTTCCTTGACCATGAGCTTGATCAGCTGGTTGACCAGGGTGCTCTTGCCGGCACCGGGCAGTCCGGTGATGCCGAGTACCCGGGAATACTTTGGCTCGAGCGAAAGCTCGTCAGCGTTCTGTAGGGCCTGTTCGTCCTCGTTCTCGATGCCGGAGATCAGGCGGGCTAGAGCGACGAAGTCTCTATTCTTGATGGCGTGGGAAGTGGGCATGGGGGTTAGGGAGACATTAGTCATTAGACACGAGACATTGGACATGAGGGAAGAGGGGAGCTAGTCGTCGGATGAGGGGTGGCCTGTGGCACTTATGAGACCATTGAGCATCCTACTGATTTCGGCGATCTGTTCGAGCAAAGGGGCGGTTTTAGTTGAGTTAGCTAGTTCAAGATCGGTTGCGATCAAGAGTAGACTTTCGACTTCAAAGAGAGAACCGCGAGCATTGTAATAAAAGAGTTTTTTGTCTTTGAAATGGTATCTTCCAAAACCTTCCGCAATATTGCATGAAATGGAGATCGCTGCACGTTTCAGCTGACTGGTCAGTCCGTACTGTTCGTCCCTGGGGAACGCTTGAGACAGGCGATATACAGCTGTAATGAGTGTCCGTGTCTTCTGCCAGACCTTCAGATCCTTATAACTGCAAATAGTATTGGTTGTCATCAATTACCCTCATGTCTCATGACGTATGTCTGATGTCTCTCCTAGAGCGTAATTCTCTGCTGGTACTCTCCAAATTCTTCCCGCATGACGGCACAGATCTCGCCGATGGTGGCGTAGCATTTCACACAGTCGTAGACATAGGGGAACAGATTGCCGCCCCGGCGGATGCGGTCTTTCAGTTTCATGAGCGAAATGATGACTTCTTTGTTCGGCCTCTCAGCTTTCAGCTTCTCAAGGCTTTTTAATTGCTGTTCTTCCAGCTCCGGTGAGTGAAAATGGATGTCGATCTCCCTGGCTTCGTCTTCTTTTGTCAGGAACCGGTTGACTCCGACCACGGTCTGCTCGCGGTCCTTGATCGCCTTGAAGGTCCGGTAGGACTGTTCCATGATGGTCCGCTGAGGATAGCCGTTCTCGATGGCCAGACGCATGCCGCCCAAGTCTTCAATTCTTTTCAATTCCTGTTCCACATCGGCAACCATGCGGTCGGTGAGCGTTTCGATGAAGTAGCTGCCGCCCAGCGGGTCGACCGTGTTCGTGACACCGGTCTCGTAGGCC
>CAYOQW010000187.1:0-3370 GCA_964406175.1 uncultured Candidatus Saccharibacteria bacterium | reverse complement strand
GCTCCGGTCAAACCGACCCGCTACGCCAAGGGTGCCGGTGCAGAATCCTTCTGTATTGTATTCGTACTCATGGAACAGGATACCGCGGGGCACCTCGACCGCACCGGCACCCTTGGCGTAGCGGGTCGGTTTGACCGGAGCTTCGTCCACTATACCGGAATTCAGCAGCTGGTCCAGATATTCCAGACCGGTAAAAGCGGAGTGGATGCACTCGATGAACTGAGCCACCGTGTTGTAGTACGGGATGAACACCGGTGGCTTGAAGCCCAGGCCCTCGGCCACTTTTTTGGCCTCGGGATGGAGCCGGTCAAAATTGGTGTTCACACGGGCGAGGGCACCGGCCATATAGCTGGCCATTTTGTGTTTGGCATGCTTGGCGGTCGAGAGCGGGCTCACCCACTCGTTGGTCACGGACAGGTAATCAGAGACAGGGTAGATCTCACGGGTGCCATCCGGCATGAGCGAACCGATCTTGCCGTCATAGAGGCCGAACTCGGCATCGTCCACGAGCGCGACGTACTCCGTCTCGCGGCTGAAGGTCGGGATATTGGGGGCGAGCGTTTTCAACAGTTCGAAAGTCGCGAGCGCATCCGGGACCAGGACTTCGACAATGCTCTTGCGGAGCTCTTCCAGCTGCTTGCGGGTCGGGACAGAGGCGAAACCGCCAGCCACCACACGGGTGGGATGCGTGCTCCGGCCAGACACCAGGCTCGCCCAGTCAGCGGTCACTTTTTTCATACGCAGAGCACGCTTGACCACATCCGGGTGGGTAGAAGCCAGGGGAAAGACCGATTTGGCACCGACTAGGTCGGGTGCCACCAGGAAATAGATGTGCAGGAGGTGGGAATCGATGTTCTCACCGTGCTTGAGGAGGCGGCGGAGCAGGGTCGACTGTTCGCTGATCTGCATGCCGAGCGCTGCTTCGGTCGCCTTGACCGAGGCGAGGGTGTGCCCGACAGCACAGATACCGCAAATGCGGCTGGTGATACGGGCGACCTCTGAATAATGACGGCCGCGTACCATGGCTTCAAAGAATCGGGGAGCCTCGGGGACACGCCATTCGATCTTTTCGATGGTACCGTCTTTGACATTGACCACGATATTACCATGCCCCTCGACACGGGTGAGGTGGTGGACATTGATCGCTATATCTGTCATTTGGCGTCTCCTCTGAAATTAGCAGTGAACATCCTCGATTTGCTCTCCGCCCAGTGCTTCGGCATCTTGCCTTTGTCTTCCAGGGTTTTGACCAATGAATCCTGATTGGCGTCTTTGACCATGCCGCGGCAGGCTTCACAAGGGATACCATCAGCGGGACAGGGTGCACCGCAGCCGGCCTGTGCGACCATGCCCATGCAGTGATCACCATCATCGAAGCGGCACAGGGTCTCACGAAGCTTGCACTCAACGCAGACCGGATAGGAAGGTATGTACACCTTTGCCACACCATGCACGACCTGCGACACCACGCGGACGAACTCATCCCGATTGATGGGGCAGCCACGCAGCTCATAATCAACCTTGATCGCTGCCGAGATTGGTTTTGCCAGCTGTGAATTCAGGTGCGGCATGTCGGCATCCTTGCCGTAAACGACCTGTTTGTAATCATCCGTATGATTCTTTAGTGCATTGATACCACCGCTGGTGGCACAGGCTCCGAACGCGACCACGACGTTGGAACGTCTGCGGATATCTTCCAGTCGAGCCCGGTCCTCCTCGCGGGTAAATGACCCCTCAATGAAAGCAATATCGATCTGCTCGGTCGTCTTTTCGGACATGGCTTCCCTAAATTCAACCGGCTCGACGAACTTGAGCAGCTCCAGGAACGGTTCGCCAAAATTGGTCATCTCGATCTGGCAGCCCTCGCAGGAGGTGAAATCAAACCAGCCACATTTGAGTCTTGCCATTAGATCGCCTCCTCTAACGTTTCGATATCTGAGAAACGCAGCACCGGACCGTCTTTGCAGGTATAGAGATTGTTGATCTGGCAATGACCGCATTTGCCCAGCCCGCACTTCATGCGGCGTTCCAGGTCCACATAGACCTTGTCATGCGGGATCCCTATCTTGTCGAGTTCTCTGATCACGAATTTGTACATGATGGGTGGTCCGCAGATGATGACGCGGGTGGTCGGCAGGATCTCGCCGCATTTGGCGAACAGGGTGGTGATGACGCCGACGTTGCCTTTCCAGGACTCATCAGGCTTGTCGACCGTCTCGTGGTAGGAGACATCGGTCGAACAACGCCACTGGGAAAGGTCATCCGTGAACAGCTGCTGGCTGGGGTCCCGGGCACCGAAGAAGAGGGTGAACTTATTGAAATCAGAACGTCTGTCCATGATATAGCGGATGAGGCTGCGGGTAGGACAAAGTCCCAGTCCGGCCGCCACGATGAGGACATCCTGTCCCTTCAGGTCGTCCATGGGAAAGCCGTGACCAAGCGGGCCGCGGATCCACATGGTATCGCCTTTTTCCAGAGCGATCAGGGCAGTAGAGACCTTGCCGACCTTGCGGATGACCAGCTCGAACTGGTCCTCCACGGTAGGAGAGCTGGAGAGCCCCAGCGGGATCTCGCCGAAGCCGAACAGTCCGGCCTCCACGATCTGGCCGGGGTCATAGACGAATTTGCTGCCATCCTTCATCCGGAGGGTGAAATGCTTCTCAGTAGCGGTCATCATGGTCGCATTCACGACCTCAGCTTCACGCGGGAGGAAAATGTTGTTCAGGTCGGTCATGCTTACGCTCCCATGATTTTATTGATGAAAGCGGTCGGATCGGCAATATCAGCAGTACAGGCACCAGAACAGCGTCCGCAGCCGACGCAGGCCGGTCCGCCGAGCTTGTCGTTCAGGTAGACGGCCTTCCGCATCATGCGATGACGATACCGCTGACCCTTTGACTTGCGGAAACTCTCGGAACCGCCCTGGACTGATACCTCGGCGAATTCAGAGGTCATACAGGCATCCCAGCGACGGTAGCGGGTACCGCCCTGCTGGTCGACATTCCAGTCATCCTGTACATCGAAACAGTAACAGGTCGAGCAGACCATATTGCAGCTGCCGCAGGAAAAGCAACGGTCGCTCGCCTCGTCCCAGATCGGTGAATTCCAGGAGGCACGCATCTTGGCCTGGATCTCTTCTGATGTATAGTTGATCTTCTTGGGGCAGTTGGCTGCCGCGTCATCATTGACCTTTTTCGCGACATTGACCTGGACATCTGAGGCACCGGTAAGGGTGACCAGTGCAGCCAGCTCTTCGCCTTTGGCGGTCAGGACATCGACGGTATAACCGCCCTCGATGCGGGTGAGGAACAGGTCGTGACCAGTGAGGGGCACTTCCAGGCTGACCGAACCGAAAAATGCGTGCTCATAG
>CAYOQW010000186.1:0-3375 GCA_964406175.1 uncultured Candidatus Saccharibacteria bacterium | reverse complement strand
CTACCGTTCCAAAGCCTCCTATCTCATCATCCCCATGACCCTGCTGGTCGCCTGTTCGCTGATCATCGCAAGCGAGGCCATGAACGTCAGAAAAGCAGCCGAAACCAGTATCCTCGGAACCGCCGAGGAGCAGGCCAGACTCATCAAACTCTCGAAAAACCCCTTTATGAACCAAACGATGGGTGGAGGCGGCAGCGCCACGGTGAGCACCTTCATGTTCTCAGGTGACATGAGCGGCCAGAATTCCTACACCGCAACCGATACGGCCAAGGTCAACGCGATACCCGGTGTCGCGGCAAGTGAGATCCTCACCTCTGCCAAGGCCTCACCGGTCAGGTCGACTGACCTGTTCCCCGGAGCAGACCTGGACCTCGGCAGTTTGGTCGGTCTGGAACCGGCCTTTGCCCCGCAGTTCACGACTGATGCTTTCACCTATCAGCCAGGCGAACCGATACCGGTCATCCTGAGCGCTACCGGGTTTTACCAGCAGTACGAGGACTGGCAGGGCCAGCAGGATATCGAAATTACCTTTCCGACGCAGGGTGCGCAATCGAGCGGACCGGTCACGGTCAGCGGAGGCAGTACCGGAGGAGCGATCGCACTTTCGCTGGATGATGCCGGCTTCCCGCAGAAAACCCGCGCCATAGACTTCGACAAGGACACGCTCCTGGGTAAGACCTTCACGATCTCTGTCGGCGGCCTGGCAGCGCCCGAGACCTCAACGACCACTCCTACACAAACGGGTATAAAATTCCACAAGCTCACCGATGAGGAACTGGCGGCCAACGAACAGGAACGCAGGGATGCTATCGCACCCTACTGGGACTACGACCAGATCAAAGCACCCCTGACTTATACGTTCCGCGTCGTGGGGATCCTCGAGGATCAGATGATGGTCCACTATGTACCCCAGGCATTCGCGCTCCAGATGCAGAAGGACCTCATCGACCGCCAGCTCAAAGCCAGGACCGCGGCCGCGATCGACAAGTCGCTCTTGAACCAGAAATTCATCGGGACCAACTATGACGGCATCTCGTTCAAACAGGACATGATGGGTCTGTTCAATACCAGCAGTGCCGGCGCGGTCATGGTCGCATCTGACACTACCAGCATGAGCAGCGGAAATGTCTCGTTCAGCACCTCCGGACCTGCTGTCCCTATGGGTGGACCGAGCCAGGAACCAGCCATCTCCTATGCCATCCCCGGCCTCATCGTCGAGGTCAAACGCACCGACAGCAGCGTCATCGGCATCTACCCAGACAGCAAGTTCATCGATACCCTGCCGGCCATGAGCGACACTATGATGGTCCAGCTCAACAGCATTTACGACCGCAGCAGTGTCGTCGACGCACTCAATACCAAGGGCTATGCCTACCAGGACCTGAGCAAAACGGATATCTTCAACGAACTGCAGAAGAACCTCACCACGGTCAGCTGGGGCTTCGGCATCGGTTTTGTCATCCTCTCGATCATGGTCATCAGCTTTTCCATGGGGAAATTCGTGTCCGAAGGACGCCGGGAGATCGGCGTGCTGCGTGCCCTGGGCATGAGCTCGGGGTCGGTACGCACCCTGTTCCTCTGGCAGTCGCTCATCTATACTGCAGTCAGCTATATCCTCGGCACAGCTCTTGGTATTCTCCTGGTCGCCCTTCTCGCCACCCCTCTCCATCAGTGGTTCCAGGATGTCCTGGGCAAGACCATCCGCGAAGCCTTCAGTGTGGTCAATCCGGTCTCTGCCTCTGCTTTCAGCCATCTGGACCTGATGACCTTTGCGATCGAAAGTGCGATCCTGCTGGTCATCGTCCTGATCACCTCGCTCATCCCGGCTGACAATGCCGCCAGCATCTCCCCCGTGGACGCCATCCGGGGCGAATAGCCGTTCTGGTGCAGTGAGTGATGTCACCCTGAGCGAAAACAAACGCGAAAAGAAGTCTGCCATCCCTGCGAAGGCAGCCGCTCTTAGCGAGCCTCGCAGGGCCGGGGGATCTACTAGAACTCTTGGGGATCATACAATAATATGACAGCTGACAAGGGGATTCCTGCCTTCGCAGGAATGACAGAATTGTACGGCAATGAAATACAGACGTTAACGTGCCAAGAGGGCGGCTTCAGAGCCGCCCTCTCTTTGTGTCCAAACCAAACCGTTCAGGCAGCAGAAGCCGATGCTTCCACGACCTTTACTTCCGGGGCATGGCTGGTATGGTCTTCCTTCAGATGCTTGATGAGGCCGGACAGCATCTTGGCGATGTCGGTGCAGGTCTCGTAGAGCGCGAGGCGCTGCTCCGGGGTGATGCACTGGAGATCCTCGGCTACATAGAGCGTAGACTTGTATTCGCCGCAGTAGCCGCGTGCGATATAGAGGAACCGGTCAAATTCATGCGAACCTTTGCGTTCATACCCCTTGGCGATGTTGTTCAAAATGGTGAGTGAATCTCTCTGAAGCTGCTCCTTGATACGGTCATCGACGCAGGACACCAGCACAGTCGATGTAGCGACACTGAGTTCACGGGCTTTCTGCCAGACTTTCAGATCTTCGAACTGTGGATAGGCCATGATTGATACTCCTTCTGATACATGAGTGATAAATAGAAACCGCACTGTTTTGATCTCGTCTCTCTGCGTTCGGTTTTTTTCGCGTGGGTGGGTGCAAGGGACGGCTTCCAGCTCGCGACGCGTGAATTCAGTGGAATTTAATAATGGTATACCAGAACGGTTTTGGGATGTCCTTGTATCCAGATACAAGATCTGAAGCACACCCGGAAAGTATCTGAGCAGAGACCAGAGCAGGCGCAGCAAACACTTGCCAGAGCGACAGCTTGTGATACAGTTCACTTGGTTATCCATTATCAGGAACACCCATGTCCGCCACCAGACGCCTCAGCCTCCTGACCATCCTGCTCAGTACCACCCTGCTCCTCGGGGCCTGTTCCTCGGCCACCCAGACTGACGAGGCCGACAAAACGGCCGATACGGATACCGTGAAAACCCTGGACACCGAAAACCTGGCTACGACGACCGCGGCCATTGCCGATGAACTCCAGGCCTGCACTCTGCTGAACAAAACTGACATGGAAGAGGTCACCGGGCTGACCCTGACCTTGACCGAAGGATCGCGCGATGACTGGTGCATGTATTCCGCCGCCGGTTTCCGGTCCTACGCCAGCCTGCTGTATACCAAAAACACGTCCGCCGCCCGGGCGGCCAGCGATTTCGAGGTCAGCTTTTCGATGTCCCAGGAGATCTCGGGAGTCGCTCCTGTCAGAGTGACCGGCATCGGCGACAGCGCGTTCTATGCAGCCGGTGCGCTGAACCAGCTCAATGTGCTGAAGGACAGCTACTGGTTCATCATCACCGTGTCCCTGCCCGACGCTACAC
>CAYOQW010000185.1:0-3376 GCA_964406175.1 uncultured Candidatus Saccharibacteria bacterium | reverse complement strand
ACCTATATGACTTTGGCACGCCAGCCGAAGCAGAGAACGTTGAACATGTGCCCACCGTCGCCACATGAGCGATGGTGGGCAGCCTTCTGCGAAGGCTGGTGCCGAGGGAGGGAATCGAACCCTCACTGGATCGCTCCAACAAGTTTTTGAGACTCGCGCGTCTACCAATTCCGCCACCTCGGCACGGCGGGGTGAAGAAGACTCTCCACCCCAAAGGACACTAGACTTTCATACCAAATACGCTGCGGGCCTTCTGGAAACCAGGGACCCGGAGCTTCAAAGCGGAAACAACTGACTGGAGGAGCACATAGGAAAGTGTGATACCGATCGCGAACACCATGCGTTCACCGGCGACGACCGGGATGAGAGCCTTCCAGTAGGCTGGAGTGAAGCTGAACGCGTAGAGGAACGCTACACTACCGACGGCGTGCTGAGTGAACGTCGCGCCCAGGGCGGAAAGAGCGGCATTCCGACGACCCAGGAGCTGGGTGAAGAGAGGAATGAGCCAGTACAGGCTGTACATCCAGGCCTGACGACCAATGGGATGTGCAATGAACAGGGCCATGCAGACCAGACCGATCCAGGCGGATGAACGGCTGCGGCGGGCGAAATAGTAAACCGCGAACAGGACAGGCACGAGGCGAATGAGAGCGCCGGTGGAAAAATCACCCTTCATGACCAGATTGAAAAGATTGATGAAGAGTACTGAGCTCAAACCGACGGTCATACCCCAGAGCGCTCCCATGACTGGCGCGAGGATATCAAAAAGCGTGAAAGACTTCGTGGTCCCGATGATGTTGGTGAACGGGATCTGCAGGGCCAGGAAACCGAGCGTAACGCAGATGACAAAAGCATACAGGTTCTGCTTTGCCCCTGACTTTGAGGTGAATCCACGCTTCAGGACTGACGTCATCAAAGACCTCCTACCTATAGAGAATGAGTAAATAACCGCTGGAATATATTACATGTACCAGGATGGTTTGCCAATACCCCATTTAAACCAGGTTTCAAGCCTCATAGTTCTTTTTCCATTTTGCATCCAGATCGTCTTTCATGAGTGTATGAAAAGCATCATCATACCACTTCACCATCTGCTGGATCTTGCCGCAAGACTTTTCCTCCGGACAGAAGCCCACCACATGACATTTTGGCACCATATGCTCACCGAGCACACCAGCGCCCTGAGCCTCTAGAGCCTGCTGGATCAGCCGGGTCTCCCGGATGGTCATCTTCTGCATCTGTTCCTCGGCCGTAGTACACAGCCGCAGGGGAAAATACCCGGAGATGAGATTGTAGAGATTGTAGTCCTGAACGACATCGAGACGGACGCCTCTCGGGATGACATAGATTGCATCGCGGGCAGGGATCCCCCGGGCGAGCAAAGCCTCGTAGGCGGCAAAAGCCTGCGCCGCTGCGGCGATCCAGGAGCGCGTGAGCTCCACAGACGCCTTGATCGCCGGCGGCAGGGAAAACCACTCCCCGACCCGCCCGAGGAAAAGATCGTCGATAGCGTCGCCCTCATGCCAGGTGCGGAACACCTGCGCCGCTTCGCTGATCGCATAATAGAGCGAATCGCAGACCATCGGCACGGTACGGTGACGTTTCTTCTCGCCCCAGACGCGCCAGGACGGTGACGACATCACCCGGACCCGGACGGCCGTACCGAAATCCCTGCAGATCCGTTCTCGCTGGGCGAGGTAGTCATACCAGCCGGAACGGACGCTCTTCTGGTCAGCAGCCAGGGCGTCGCGGGCAGCGGTCAGCTCACGCATCTGCTCGATAAAGCTGGGCACCGCTTCGACCTCACAGCCCAGCAGGACGCTGTCCGGTCGGACTTTGTGCTTCAGCCTGAGATCACGGACTAGATTGGGGTGTTTTGGATCTTTAAAAATGTTCGGAAAGGGATAGACGTCCTTGGGGGCGGCGCAGCGGGTCGCGTACAGGATATCTATGCCGAGCTCCTCGGCGTGGGCCTTGACCTGGTTGAGAAAGAAACCTGCATCCTCGGGCATCCAGTCCTTCTCACGCTCATATTCACGGAACAGAGCAACTATGGACTCAACAGACAGGCTGACAATACCGGTCCCCATGATGCCGTACTGACTGATTTTGGAGGCTTCGTCCTTGCGGACGCCCTGTTCGACCAGCTGGTTCAGGTAGTCGATGAGGTAAACGCTGGCTTTTTCGTAAATAGCGGCAGCTACGGCATCCTTAGCGATCGAGGTCGGATAGACGATATCCTCGACCGTGGTGCCGGTCCGCCGGCCGGAAGCCATGAGCCCGGAAGCAAAAACCAAGGGCGTCAACAAGGCATCAAGGAACTTGGTCCCTTGAAAACTCAGAGATATGACCGGCGTGGTCGCCACGGAAGCGTGACCCCGCAACGATGATTTCTGAAGTATTTTTGATACTTTATTGTCGAGGTCCTGCTCTTTGTCCACTGATTCCTGATAGAGCTCCTGGATGGACTTTCCCTTGAACGTCAGCAGCGCCGACAGAGCCGCAATGGTCTGCGCGTCGAAATGCCTGCCCTGAAAGGTGAATTCCGGTACTACCCCCAGAAAATCGATGCGTGTGTCCTGAGTCGTCCTCATGATACTCCTCTGATTAAACCTGTTTTTCAGTAGTCAAAGCACTGACCCGACCACCCTGCCACTGGCCGCGATACGCGCTGCCATGACCGATGAGCGGCGAGACCATGAGATGGAGGAATCTGCACCCCAGCTCGACCTCGACCTCGCAAGGGCCCACATTGGCCACAGCAACAGTAAGTCCGCCCGAGTACCCGGGTGCGATCTGGGTAGCACGGAGCATGAGCCCCATACGCTGCAGCGTGCTGCGCGGCTTCAAGATGCCGACGGCATCGATGGGCAGGTTCACTTCCTCGATGGTCTTGACCAGAAAGAAGTCTCCTGGTTTCCAGGTGACGGTCACGACCTTGGATTCATCATACGTCCCGATGGTCTCGATGTCGCAGGTCTTGCGGTTCTCGATGCCGAGATATCCCTTTCCGGAGATCCGGTAGACCTCGGCCATCCGCAGGTCAAAACCAGCCCCCTCTGGATTGGTCAGCTCACGTTCGCACAGCCCGGTGACCAGCTTCTTTTCCTCGACCATTTTCAAAAGTTCATCAACACCGTAGAACATGCGATTCTCCTGATTGATTAGGCGAAACGTAGAGACGTAGCAACTTGTCCTCCGTAGTTCATTTGACGTAGGAGGATGCTACGTCCCTACGATAAAACACATTATTTTCGAAAAGAGCCTTTGGTGTCATCCTCGCGAACGCGGGGATCCATCTTTATGTATTTTCTTTTCTGGATTCCCGTTTTCACGGGAATGACATTCATGTATCCGTACTCCCGCACCACTGTTC
>CAYOQW010000184.1:0-3392 GCA_964406175.1 uncultured Candidatus Saccharibacteria bacterium | reverse complement strand
ATGAAGCAGGAATGAGCTATCAGACCGACCTTTCTACGGTCGGGAAAGAAGACCAGATCCAAAGTCTCTCGTCGGTCCTCAGCCACCAAGGCGGTGACTGCGAAGACTTCACCCAGCTGGCCTTTGCTGAACTGAACTACCTGGAAGCCTACTGCGCCGCTCAGGGCGCCTCTGACGTCCGCTATACTGCCTTTGAAGATACGACCGGCAGCAGGCACTACGTAGAAGCTTCTGAGACCTACTACATCAACGACACCCAGGACATCGAAGTCGACTCTGAAGCCCGCTTTTTTTACCCGGTATGCGGATCTTTTCCGTCTGCGTGGGATGAGGCATCACTTTCGTCAGGTGCCAGCTATGGACACTGTCTCCTCGGTTTTTCTGACCGAGAGATCCTGAAGCCCGGGGACTCCCCGCTTTTTCTCGAGCGAGCCATACTCATCGAGCCGCAAAGCGGCAAACTGGTCATTGATCTCCGGTCATCCGGGCTGTTCAGCATCCCGACGACCGAACTCTCTCCCAACCCGTACTACCTGTCCATGGTCATCACTGACCGTGACCTGTACTCGTTCAATGCACTGAAGGACCGCTATCAATGGCGGGGATATGCCGACTTTGCATCAGCGGTCAGTGAACTTGCCACCCGACTG
This sequence comes from uncultured Candidatus Saccharibacteria bacterium, assembly GCA_964406175.1. Lineage (GTDB taxonomy): Bacteria > Patescibacteriota > CG2-30-54-11 > CG2-30-54-11 > CG2-30-54-11 > CG2-30-54-11. Next base: position 2,742 of record CAYOQW010000184.1, on the reverse strand, counting down.
ACCTCACTTCAGCGATAAAGAAGCTCCCGAGAGGGAGCTTCTTTATTCTGCATCTTCTTTGCGTTTCTTCCGACGCAGCAGCTTTCTCAATTCTTCTTCCAGAGAGTCCAGGTCCTCAAATTCCTTGTACACCGAGGCGTAGCGGATGTAGGTGACTTTATCCAGCTTTTTCAGATGCTTCATCACCGCGATGCCGATCTGCCGGCTGCTCACTTCTGAGGTCGACATGCCCCGGAGCTCCGTCTCTACCTTGCCGATCAGTTCTTTGATCGCTTCAGGGGGGATCGGGCGCTTTTCGGCAGCACGTTCGATACCTCGCTCAAGTTTCGTACGATTGTAGGGCTCCCGCCGTCCGTCTTTTTTCACTACCGTGAGATTACCGATCTCTACCCGTTCAAAGGTCGTGAACCGGTAGCTGCACTTGCTGCACTCGCGCCGCCTGCGGATGGCAAATTCGCCTTCCGCGTACCGCGAATCTACCACCCGGGTTTCTTCATGACTGCAGCTCGGGCACTTCACCGCTTACCTCTCAGAGAAAGCTAGATCGTACAGGTGACACATCCGCCTGAATATTCAGAACCGACCTTGATCATATCCTGTGATTCTTCCAGTTCCTGGATCACTTCCGGTTCTCTTTTCTGCACTTCTTCTTTCTTGCGGTTCACTTTTTCGATATTGAGCACCTGCTCATCACGGCTGTGATCACGGTACACGGTCACACCCTTGCAACCAAGGTGCCAGGCCAGCATATAGACTTTTTCGATGTCCTCAGTGGAAGCATCATGTGAGAAATTAACGGTTTTGGAAACAGCATTGTCGATGTGTTTCTGGAATACTGCCTGCATCCTGATGTGCCACTCGGGGCTGATCTCATGAGCAGTGACGAAGATATTACGGATGCGTTCCGGGACCTCATTGATACCGATCAGGTGTCCCTGACGGGCGATCCTGCGCATGAGCTCGTCACTGAAGAACCGCTCATCCTTGGCCACTTCCTCGAAATATTTATTCACTTCGAGCAGCTCAGTATTGTCCATCACATTGCGGATATAGGAAACAGCAAAGATAGGTTCGATGCCGGACGAAGCATCTGCAATGACGCTGATGGTCCCGGTGGGGGCAATGGTCGTGAGGGTCGCATTGCGGAGTTTGAGTCCTTTTTCCTTGAAGATGCTTTTACCCCAGTTGGGGAATACTCCGCGTACCCGCGCCAGTTCGATGGAGGCTTCACGGGCCTTGTCATGAATGAAGCCCATGACCTTGTCCGCGAGATTGATGGCTGCATCTGAGTTGTATGATATTCCAAGCAGGATCAGCATGTCCGCCCAGCCCATGGCGCCCAGTCCAACCTTGCGATTGCCGCGGACCAGCTCGGTGATGGCTTCCAGCGGGAATTTGCTCTCATCGATGACGTTGTCGAGGAAATGAACGGCTTTTTTGATGGTGGACTCGAATTTCACCCAGTCGATCTCAGTTTTACCGTCCTGGACCTTGACCATCTTGGACAGATTGATGGAGCCCAGATTGCAGGATTCATAAGGAAGGAGCGGCTGTTCTCCGCAGGGGTTGGTGCTTTCGATCTCCCCGAGCTCGGGGGTGGGATTGTCCTTGTTCAGACGATCGAGAAAGATGATCCCTGGCTCACCGTTCTTCCAGGCCATGGTGACGATGAGGTCAAAAACCTTGCGCGCATTAAGCTTGCGGATCGGCTGGCGGGAACGGGGATTGATGATGTCATAGTCCTCGTTCTTTTCGACGGCATGCATGAATTTCTCGGTAATGCCGACAGAAATGTTGAAATTATTGAACGTATCGTTCTTTTCCTTGGCGACGATGAATTCCATGATATCCGGATGGTCCACCCTGAGGATACCCATATTGGCGCCTCTGCGGCGACCGCCCTGTTTGATGACCTCGGTAGCCATGTCAAAAACGCGCATGAAGGAAATGGGGCCCGACGCGATACCACCGGTCGACTTCACGATATCATCCTTGGGCCGCAGCCGGGAAAAGGAAAAACCAGTTCCACCGCCAGTCTGATGGATGAGGGCAGTATTTTTCAGGGCGTCAAAGATCTTGTCCATGGCGTCTTCCACGGGCAACACAAAACAAGCGGAGAGCTGACCCATCTCGGTCCCGGCATTCATGAGGGTCGGAGAATTGGGCATGAATTCCAGATTTTCCATCATATCGAGGAATTCCTGCTCGCTCTTTTTGACATCGGCGGCACTACCGTATTTGGCATCAGCCTTGGCGATCGCCTTGGCAACCCGTTCGAACATCTGCTTCGGGGTCTCGATGACCTTCCCTTCTTCGTCTTTCAGAAGATACCGGCGCTCCAGCACCTTGGTCGCGTTCAGGGTGAGCTTCAGCTCGTCCTCTGCCCCGTCGAGGATGATCGCCTTGGCTTCCCGGAGACCTTTGCGCTCTTCGCGATAGAGGATGTAGGCTTTGGCGATCTTGATCTGGCCGAGGATGATGAGCGCTTCTTCCACGATGTCCTGTACCTGTTCAACCGTAGGCACGATACCGCCGTTGAACCGCTTCTCTAAGATCATCACCACGCGTTCCGTGATGTCCCCTGCCAGCCTGTCGTCCTGGATGCCCACTTCACGAGCTGCTTTGTAGATCGCGTTGCCGATCTTTTTCGGGTCGAAATCCATGACCCGGCCGTCTCGTTTTCTGATCTGTGTAGGGGTCATCGCTGAGGACATACAGGTTCCTTTCTGGTGTCTAGTATCG
>CAYOQW010000183.1:0-3425 GCA_964406175.1 uncultured Candidatus Saccharibacteria bacterium | reverse complement strand
AGTTCGAACTGCTGCACTTCATTCATCATGATCCCATCGGGGTTCGTCCACATATCGGTACCGAACGTGAGGTCCGGCAGTATGGTATAGAGCGAAACGACATCCTGGGCTTCGGAATCAACGGCATAGGTAACGCTGGATCCGAATCCGGCAAGAGCAAGATCGGAAGTCCGTTTGAAAGAACGGAAACGATACTGGGGTATGATCTCGTTGTTCTTGTCATAGAACCGGACCATGATCGACCCGGCCAGCTGGGGTGCCGGTATGACCGATCGCCAGAGGAAATAGTTGGTGTTCGGCACGTTGGTGTTGTTGTTGATGAGTTTGGCGTCCAGCGCTTCGAAGCGGCTGAATGCCGGGTCATACATGAGTCCTGGGGTATTTGGTTCGTAGGTACCGGAGGATACTGTGGTTTTCAGGTGAGCGAGAGAACGTGCTCCCAGGGCAATGCCGATCCTGCGTGAGAAGATATTGGCAGCCAGACGGTATGGCGTCGTATCAGAGGCCGGGAATTCGGTGGCACCGAGTGCGATAGCCGGGTAGTCCGGTGCCGCTCCCATGGGGCAGGGCTGCAGTGCCGAACCGGCATAGATCCGCACTGCCAGAGTGTCATGAGCGAGGCAGGATGTGCTGTCCAGTTCCACGATCATCGATGGGTCGAATTCAACTGCAGGTTCCATGTATGTCAGCGTACGAAGTATCCCTGCAGTAGTCATCTTCTCATTTGCACTGGCGATCAGTGCTTTGACCGGCCCGACACTATCGTATTGGCCCGGCATATAGACGATCTGGAGCGGGACGAGAGAAGGAGAAACGACTGGCGGTTCTTCCGGTGGTACTACGGGAGGTGCCTCGCCGCAGGTGACATCGAGCGAAAGTGCAGTGAATGTGTTGAACGCGGCTGAGGAAGTGCCCGCCACATAGCTGATACTCTCGCGGGATCTGATCGAAAAAGCGCCCGACAGGTCTTCACCATTATTTTCGGCTTTTACCTCATTGATACTGCAGTACTGTCGTCCGCCGGCTGTTGAGAAAAAGACATACAATTCGCTTTTGCCCTGGGTGCTGATCTCAGGAATTTTATAGTGAGCAGTATAGGAAGTGTTGATGTAGGAAATGTAGGATGTAGTTGCTTTTGGCGCTGCTCCGTTCCCACTGGTGACCTCGAGTTTTGGCCAGCGGGTGTAGTCCAGGCTTTTGATGCCTGAGATGTCAATGGTCAAAGGGCCGGTTCTGGCCGGGGTGACAGGATCAGCCGCCGCCTGAACAGCCGATGCCGCATCCAGGAAACCCCAGCCTTGATCGATATTGGAATAGCCTTCCAGGAAGCGGGCTGTCCCGGAGATGATATCCCGCATACGGTAGAGGCTCAGAGTTGGTGATGTCGCCAGCATCAGCACAGCGGTCCCTGAAACGTAGGGGGCGGCAAAGGATGTGCCGGCGAGGTTCTGAAGTGTCGACGGATAGTACGTCATGACGTTTTCGGCCGGGGCGATCACGAAAAGTGAATACCCCTTGGAAGACCAGGCGGTTGGTTTGATGGTTGAACCATCCAGCTTGGCACCGCCGACGGCGATCGTCGCATCGCTCCATACAGCCGGGAAGGTGAGCTTGTTGTCCGTGCACAGACCGTTGGTGCCGTTGCCGGCGGAAGCGACGATGATCACACCGCTCATGGCGAGATCCAGAAGTTTCTGGTGGAACAGTTCCGAGAACTGCCGGAAATCGGGGTACTGGTAATAGTATTCGTTGCAGTAGCCCAGAGAGAAGTTGACGACTTTTACCTTGTCCGCTGAAGCATTTTCCAGTGCGGTGAACAGATTTGTCCGTTCTGAAGCTGAGCCGCCTCCGGCGGTGGTCTCCCCATTGGTCACCACGCCGTAGGAATAGATCGTGGCGTTGCGCGGGGCGATCGAGGCAATGATCGAGGCTACAGCGGTAGCATGCGCCGTACCGGCCTGATCGACTTCAGGGAATATGCGGGGTGAAATGAGCCGTTCGGCCAGAAATGGGTTGGTGGTCGAAACCGCGCCATCGATGATACCGACCTTTACCTGATTGGTGGTTGTTACTTTGGTCTGGGCTTCTAGAATACGCGTCTGCTGAAATCCCCATTGGGTCTTGATGGCATCAGGTACGGGTATGGCCGAATATACCGGCAGGAAGTCCCTCATGATAGAGGTCACCCCTGGCTCATCCGTCCAGAGGGAAATGGCCGTCGTGGCATCCCAGCTTTCCGGCAGGTCCACGATATAGAATCCGATCGAAGGCAGGAAAGAAAAGTCATCGGCCTGGAGACCCGTTCTGTCCATGAACGAGGAACGGGCTGTTTCATCCTGGAACGCAATCATGATATGATCACGGCTGAAAGTATCGGCGGTGTCTGGTGTAGCAGGTGGTAGTGGTGCCGGATGTATGGGTACCATGATCACAGCACTTATCAGGGTCAGAGCAGATGTCATAGAGATGACCCAGGTGAGTTTCCGTAGGCGGGTTGACATCGCTTCCTCTCAATACAGATGAATTGCTACCCGTGAATAGTTAACACTAAATCAGGGCTTAAAACAATACATCAGCCAACACATGCAAGTATCGGCTGGATTGAAATCGTTGCATTTGGTATACTGATACGAACGCAGGACACATCTTGCCCAGCAATTAGACGTGTGCAGTGCTCCTACCTACGAGAGCTGTATGCATAAGCAAAACCAAAATAGCCGCATTTATCTGATGATCACCGCCTGGATCTTTGCACTGTGCTCATGCCTGTTCATCGCGAGGCCGGTACGTGCGGCTGATCTCACCAGGGTCCTCCCGGAACGCGGTCCCAACGGGAGTGTCATCTCCATCTACGGCTCCGGGTTTGGCGATACGGTAGATACGAATTCTGTCCGGATCGCTCCGGTCGGTGAGGTCGACGTTTGCGGTGCCGGCACCTATATTGCGACGACCGTTCCGGACCCGGTGACCGACAACTGGAAGAATATGGAGATCCATGTGCAGCTCACACCGGGCATGGCACTCGGTGTCTATGATGTTGTCGTGTGTCTGGGGACAGATGAGATACGCGCCGATACGATGACCTTTGAGATCATCTCGAACGCTGATGAGGTTGATTATATAGGGAATCCGGTCGAATCTGATGATTTCTATATCCAGCCAGGTGATCAGGTCAATCTTTCGGCTGCCATACGGACGATCACACAAGGATTTCTTTTTCCTCTGAAAAACACGATCAAGGAAGTCTGCAGCTATATCTATGACAGTTTGTTCTTCAATCTGACACTGACGGGTACCTCAGAGGGAGCCAAAGTCAATCAGGTGTGGGAAGTGACCAGATCTTTGGCCAATTCGCTGGTTGTCGTGCTGCTCGTCGTCCTGGGCTTCATGTTCATATTCCGCATGTCTGTGAATCCCTACGAGAT
>CAYOQW010000182.1:0-3439 GCA_964406175.1 uncultured Candidatus Saccharibacteria bacterium | reverse complement strand
TCTTTGGTCTGGGTCCACTCACCTTCGTCCAAGCGGTAGAAGGCGGAAACGACATCCCAGCCGTCGAGAGCGAACGTACCCCAGGATTCCGGGGTCTGTTCGGCCGGGCTCTGGGTGATGAGAGCACGGGGAGGATCTTTATCTATATTCCTGACCAGTGCGGTGAGGCTGCCGGTGTGGCCCCGGTCATCCGCATAGGTAAAGGTAAAGGCTCCGTTGGACGTAAAAACATACGCTGGAGCACCGTAGTTGTTCGTGATGGAGATCGGAATCTCGCTGATCACCGTCGCGGTTACATCCAGGGCGGTCAGTTCAGCACTGGAGTACTGGATGACCGGGCTGGGCAGGATCGCCCGCTCCCGGCCGAACGCCGTACTGATCTGGATACTGGCTGCAGTGGTCAGCAGAGCGGCGGCGACGAACATGACGATGTGGTGGTGTTTGAACATTTTTTTATATTTGTTGTATGATCCTCGTTCTTCCGCGTTCGCGGATCGTATTATTGTATCATGGGAATTGCTTTTTTGGCTACTTCCCTCTATATTTATATATTGTCGTCTGAGGTTACTTGTCGTTTCAAATGAGTTGGTACTATGGAAATCCGCAATATCGCTATCATCGCCCATGTCGATCATGGTAAGACCACGTTGACAGATGCTCTCATGCGTCAGACCGGCATGGTAGAAGTCGGGGCCAGCATGGATTCCAATGCGCTGGAGCTGGAACGCGGCATCACGATCTATTCCAAGAACGCCTCGTTCTTTCACCACGGGGTAAAGGTCAATATCGTCGACACACCCGGGCATGCGGATTTCGGCTCTGAGGTCGAACGCGTCCTGCAGTCCATCGATGCGGTGCTCCTCGTCGTCGATGCCCAGGACGGCCCGATGCCGCAGACCAAATTTGTGCTGAAAAAGTCGTTGGAACTTGGTCTCAAAGCCATCGTGATCATCAACAAGATCGACAAGCCGACCGCCCGGCCGGCTGAGGTTCAGGAGCTCGTGTTTGAGCTCTTCTGGGAGCTCGGTGCGACCGATGAGCAGCTCGACTTCGTCACGGTCTACACCGATGCCAAAAAAGGCTATGCCAAGCTCGCCGTCGCAGACGAACCGGTTGATCTGACACCCTTGCTCGATACCATTCTCAAAGTGGTCCCACCTGCCAAGGCAGATATCACGGTTCCGCTTCGCTTCCAACCATTCAATCTCGCCTATGACAATTTCCTGGGCCGCATGGCCGTCGGGCGTGTCTACGAAGGCGTCATCAAGTCCGCCATGCCAGTAGTGGTCAAGGATACCCTCGGCAATACCATGAACGGCAAAGTGACCAAACTGTTCTCTTTCCTCGGCGTGAAACGTCAGGAAGTGAAGGAAGCCTTTGCCGGCGATATCGTCATGGTGGCAGGTCTGCCGGGTATCGACATCGGTCAGACCCTTTGTGCCACGCCTGATCAGGTCCCGCTGCCGGCCATCAAGGTGGACGAGCCTACTATTTCCCTGAATTTCATGGTGAATAATTCTCCGTTCGCCGGCCGTGAAGGCAAGTTCGTCACGAATCGTCAGCTGAACGACCGTCTGCACAAGGAGCTGGAGGTCAATATCGGGCTGAAGATCGATTTTTCCAGTGCTGATCACTACAAAGTCTATGGACGCGGTGAACTGCACATCTCCATTCTGCTCGAGAACATGCGCCGTGAAGGCTATGAGATGCAGGTCTCCCAGCCCCAGGTCATCATCAAAGAGATCGACGGGCACAAGCATGAACCATTTGAAGAGGTCACGATCGATGTCCCGGCCGAGATGGTGGGCGTGATCATCGAGACAATGGGCAAGCGCCGGGCGGTCATGCAGGAAATGAAGCAGCGCAACAACTACACCCGCCTCATATTTGAAATGCCGACTCGCGGACTCCTGGGCTACCGCAACCAGTTCATCGTCGATACCCGGGGCGAGGGCATCCTCACCAGCCGGGTCACCGAGTTCAAGCCGCACGCCGGCGATATGGAAAAGAAAGACACCGGGTCCATGGTGTCCATGATGACCGGCAAGGCGCTGGCCTATACCATGGCCAATCTGGAGACCAGAGGCGATCTGTACATTGAGCCCAATGTCGAGGTTTACGAAGGCATGGTCATCGGCTGCGTGAGCAAGGGTGTCGATATGTACGTGAATCCCATCAAAGGCAAACATCTGACCAACGTCCGTCGTTCCTTTGCCGAAGACGCCATCCGGTTGACTCCGCCGCTGACGGTCACCATTGAGCGCGGTCTGGAGATCATGGCTGAGGATGAATACCTCGAGATCACTCCAGTCAGCGTCCGACTCCGCAAGCGGTATCTGACCGATCTGGACCGCAAACGGGCAGAGAACCCGACCAAGAACTACTAGCTTTTTCGTCATCCTCGTGAAAACGGGGATCTATCCTTTTCTTTTGTTTTTTTGATCCCCGGTCGCCGCCGGGGATGACATCCAATCAGAGCCTCTTCATCGTTGAAGAGGATTTTTGTGACTTGGCGAACAGCGAACCGCGGAGTAGGATAGTGCCGGTTAGCCTCGTAGTCGGAGTCCGTCATGAAAACCAAGAAGTTCACTATTCTGCACTCCAATGACATGCATGGCGATTTCCTCGCGGAGTCCACCGAGCTCGACCACAAGGAGCGGATGATCGGCGGGCTTGCCCTGCTGTCTGGCTATGTGAATCAGGTCCGTCAGGAAGAGGACAATGTGCTCTACCTCATCGCCGGGGACATGGTCCAGGGCTCGCTCATCGATTCCGAGTACAAGGGACTCTCGACCATGCAGATCATGAATTTCCTGGCGCCTGACGTGGTGACGCTGGGAAACCATGAATTTGATTATGGTCTTCCTCACCTTCTTTTCCTTGAACGTGTGGCTAACTTTCCCATCGTGAACGCCAATCTGTACATCAGAGAATTCAACAAACGGCTGATGAAGTCACATCTGATCCTGGAAAAAGCCGGGCTGAACATCCTGTTCACCGGGGTCATCACGGACAAGGTGATCGATGCGATCAAGATGGACGAGCTGGTCGGCAGCTTCATCACGCTCGAGGATGCCAGCCGGGAGGTCGGCCGTATCTGCAATGCCTATAAGAACGACGATATCGACCTCACGATCCTGCTGACCCATATCGGTCTCGAGTCGGACAAAGAGCTGGCTCGTCTGCTGAACCCTCAGTGGGGCGTCGATATGATCGTCGGTGGGCATTCGCATTCTGTCATGACCGAGCCTGCCAAGGTGAATAATGTCCTGATCGCTCAGGCCGGGACCGGAACCAATCAGATCGGGCGGTTTGATATCGTGGTTGACGACGATACCAATAGCATCGTGGAGTACACCTGGAAGCTGGTGCCGATCGAAGAGGGGATCGCTCCGCCTGACGAGAAACTGCTGGCGTTCATCGACGGTTTTCGCAATAC
>CAYOQW010000181.1:745-3442 GCA_964406175.1 uncultured Candidatus Saccharibacteria bacterium | reverse complement strand
ATCCAAGGTCGCCAACGGCAGCTGCCGGGCTATCGGCGGTGCTATCGTGGCCAAGGACCGCATCGTCACCAACCGTCCCGAGATCGAGACAGACTTCGTGAACAAGCTCAAGGGCGGACATTTCCGCAATATGGGCCCCTGTCTGTCCCCCTTCAACGCCATGACCATCTGGGATGAGCTCGGCTCTCTGAGACTTCGCATGCAGGCACACTGCCAGAAAGCCATGGAGATCGCGACCTATCTCTCGCATCATCCGAAGATCGAAGCAGTGAATTACCCCGGCCTCGAGAGCCATCCACAGCACGGAGTGGCCAAAAAGCTGATGAAGCTGCCAGACGGGACGCCAGGGTATGGCTTCCTGCTCTCGTTCCAGCTGAAGGGTGGATTCGAGGCTGCCAAACGGTTCGCCGAGGTCTTCGACTTCGGGGTCCAGGTCACCCACCTGGGGGGCAGCTATACGGTCTGGGTACACAATGCCACGACGACCCATGCCCAGATGAGTGCAGAAGAGCGCGTATCCGCCGGCATCCCGGACAATATGATCCGCTACTCAGTCGGACTGGAAGGGGCAGAGGACGCCATCTACGCTTTGGAAAAAGCTCTCAGCCAGGTCTAACGATTAGAAGCAACATTCAAGTAACCAAAAACCACCCCTCACACACGGGGTGGTTTTTGTGTAGGACACCATGAACTACCGTAGTTAGATGCCGAACCCGCCCTTCATCATCCCTCTGCCGCCGCCCATGCCCCGTCCGCCCTCCATTCCGCCTTCGCCCATGCCTTCGCCCATGCCGGGTCCGCCGACATGTGCGGTACGAGCCGCGTCAAGGGTAGACTGAAGAGTCGCGAGATCGACACCAAGTGCTGTGGCCATGGCCTGATCTTCCTGGGCCCGGAACTGTTCCATCGCTGCCTGTCGTTCCGCAACCGTAGCTCCGGTCATAGAATCCATGACAGCCTGATGAGCATCTCTCTCTGCCTGACGTTCCGCGTCAGTTTCGGTCGACCGCTCAGTTTCATGGTACGCCTCGATCTTGCTGAGCAGATCAGCCTGCTCCTGGGTCAGAGAACCTGACGTGACCGCCGTGGTCAGCTCTTCACTCTTGACTTCGGTTTTAGTCTCATCTACTGCGGTCTGCAGGCTGTCCGTGCTGACCCCCAGTTTACCAGCCAGTTTGGCCATGAACGTCGATACCGGATTGGTCGAAGTATCCGCGTGAGCAGAACTGAAAGCATAATAGGTTCCACCGAGACCGACGGCTGCGACGACTGCACCTGCTACTACCCAGTTTTTCCATGACTTGTTCATATCTGTTCCTTGTATACATTGATTATTTGAAAAATTGATCCTTTAATCCGTTGATCCTTGATCTGACTCCTGTGTTAAGTGGTTGGCCGGCCAGATGCCTGCAGGACATACTGGACTGTACGCTACCTACTCTACAGGGGTTATGTGGAGATTTGATGATGCTATGCATGCCGCCGGATCATATTGCTTTTCCCGAGAATAGGACTAGAATCTAGGTGGACCTCCCGCATGTGCAGTCCTGGTTCAGATATGTTGAGTTTACTCGATCTATTTTCCATGTTCTTCCGGCGGGAGGTCCATTTTTTGTGTCCGGAAATGAAGGAATCCCAAGTCTGTGGTACAATCCTTCAGGTAAAATCAGATATTCAAGGCAAAACCGTGATCGCAGTCGAAGACCTGTCCAAAAGCTATGTCGATCAGATCCTGTTCGAAAAGGCAAATTTCTTCATCAATCCCAAGGAGCGTGTCGGCCTGGTAGGTCGCAACGGCCATGGCAAATCGACCCTGTTCCGCATGCTCACCGGTGAGGAACAGCCCGATGGCGGCACCATCCGCATACCCAAGGATTACCGGATCGGGTATCTGAGCCAGCATATCAACTTCACCCAGCCCACCGTACTCGCCGAAGGCTGCCTCGGGCTGCCCGTCGGCTGCGAATGGGACGAGTGGAAAGTCGAAAAGATACTCATGGGTCTGGGTTTTGAGGAAAAAGATTTCCAGAGAGCTCCAAAAGAATTTTCCGGCGGTTACCAACTGCGGCTCAATCTGACCAAAGCGCTGGTCGCCGAACCCGACCTCCTGCTCCTCGATGAACCAACCAACTTCCTCGATATCATCTCCATCCGCTGGATGATCCAGTTCCTCAGAGAATGGCAGAGCGAGCTCGTGCTCATCAGCCATGACCGGCATTTCATGGACGCGGTCGTGACCCATGTCATGGGCATCCACCGGCACAATATCAAAAAGATCCCCGGCACCACCGGTGACTACTACGAGCAGATCGCCATAGAGGAACAGTTCTATGAAAAGGGCCGCATCACGGCCGAGAAGAAACGTGAGGAAACAGCCCAGTTCATCAACCGCTTCCGCGCCCAGGCCACCAAGGCTAAACAGGTGCAGTCCCGGGTCAAGGCGCTCGACAAGATGGAGAACAGAGCCAAGCTCAGCCGGATCGCTGACCTGAACTTCAAGTTCATGGGCCTGCCGTTCCCGGCCAAGGTCATGCTTCATGCACACAGCCTGTCGTTCGGGTATGAAGAAGAAAAACCGCTGTTCTCCGATATCGACCTGACCATCGAGAACCACGACCGCATCTGCGTCATCGGCAAGAACGGCAAAGGCAAGACCACCTTCCTCAAGGTGATCAATGGCCTCATCAAACCCAATAC
>CAYOQW010000181.1:0-735 GCA_964406175.1 uncultured Candidatus Saccharibacteria bacterium | reverse complement strand
ATACCGGAACGGTAAAAAATCATCCTGCCCTGATCAAAGGCTTCTTCGAGCAGGCCAACACCGCTGACCTCAACATGAACAACACCGTCGAAGCCGAGGTCATGAGCTGCCTGGAAAAGAAAAGCCTTCAGGATGCCCGTCGCCTCTGCGGCATCATGATGTTCACCCGAGACCAGGCCCTGAAAAAGATCAGCGTGCTCTCCGGCGGTGAACGCGCTCGCGTACTGCTGGCGAAACTGCTGGCAACCCCCAATCACCTGCTGCTGCTGGACGAACCCACCCACCATCTGGACATGCAGTCTGGCGAAGCCATGGCCGAAGCGGTCGCTGAGTTCGACGGAGCTGCCATCGTGGTCACCCATGATGAGAATTTCCTCCGGGACGTCGGGGCGACCAAGTTCGTCATTTTTCATCACGACCGGGCCTTTGTGTTCCACGGCACCTACGACGAGTTCCTCGAGCAGATCGGCTGGGATGAAAATGCTCCGCTCAAAGCCCCCGCTGTCGTCCAGGCTCAAGCTGAATCAAAAGATGAGAAGAAAGAACGGGCAGCCAGACAGGCTGAACGCCGGGAACAAACGAAACCTCTCCAGGACAAGCTGGAAAAGCTGGAAAAACAGATAGCCGTGCTGGAACAGAACTTCGAGTCAGAAACCGCTCTGGTGACCAAAGCCGCCATCGAGCAGAACGCCGGCGAGATCGCCCGGCTGTCCAAGAGCCTGAAGCAATTAAGAG
>CAYOQW010000180.1:0-3459 GCA_964406175.1 uncultured Candidatus Saccharibacteria bacterium | reverse complement strand
CCTTTCTGGAGCTGGTCATCAATCCCGCCTGCTCAGCCGTGTTCGAAGGGGAAAAGAGCGAATCAGACCTCATGCACCGTGCCCCCCGGAAGATCACGGACTCGATCTTCACCCGGACGACCTTCTGGATCAGCGCCCTGCAGGGGGTGTCTGTCCTGGCAGTCGTCACAGTGGTCTACGTCGTCGCCCTGTTTGCACTGGGCAAAGGCGAAGCCGAAGCCCGGACGCTCGCGTTCACGACCCTCATCATCGCCAATCTTTCCCAGATCGTCACGAATCGCTCCTGGAAACATGGCCTCAGACATATCCTGTCGATCCCGAACCGGGCCATGAATTACGTGGTCGGAGGAACTCTGGTGTTTCTTGGCCTCGTCCTGTTCGTCCCTACCCTGCGCACCCTGTTCCACTTCGATGTACTCCACCTGGACGACCTCGGCATCTGCCTGCTCGCCGGCATGGTCTCGGTCGCCTGGTTCGAAGCCATCAAATCCATCCGGCTGGCCCGCCATCAGAAGACCATCCTCGGAGATCTGATGGACCAGCCCCGCTAGCCAACGCCATACTTTCACCCAAGTACTGGGTTTGACTGGCAGAATGCAATCGAGTATTATAATACACTCGAACAAAAACAAAAAAACCGCATGTCCTGCGGCTTTTTTGTTGTACAAAACAACTTATTTTATCGATGTCATGGGACCACCAAAAGACATAGGACAATGGTTTGACGAACAAGCTTTCCAGGAACATGCTGACTGGAGCGTGTTGAATGGTGCCCATTCTTCAAGTACGCTTGTCCTTTCTCCCGACGGTGATCCTCTATTTGCAAACGCCCAGGCACTCGCGTTATTCGGCGAAGACGCCGGTGAGGCAGGCACTACTGCTTGGGCTGAATTAATCACTCAGATCCAAAACATGCTTGCAGAGGAAATACCTGCGTTCCCGCTGACTCTCGACATCGCGCTTGAACTTGCTGCTGGGCGAAGAATACTGAGAGTCACACTGACACTCAACCCTGCTGATACCGGAGAATATGTACTTTGTTCGATACTGGACGCCCCGCATCCCCCAAAGCCACGCCCATCTCGCAAGGGTCCTCGCACTCGGCCGGAACGCCTCACAGAAAAGGACGAGGCCCAACAGCGAGTCAATGAATTGGAACACAAGTATCGTGAGCTGCTCGAACATTTCCCGGAACCAACGCTGATCACCAGAGATGAGATCAAAAATGGCACCATAGTCAGAGTGATCGTAACCGCTATCGAAGCGTTTATCAGGGCTGTGGGATACACAATAAACGAGACGGAAAGAGTCATCAGACGACCTCTCTCTGACTTCTATACAGCAGGGTCCAGAGAAGCCATGACCGCAATGATGCGTGATCGTTATGACGCAGGACACGTTTACGAAAGTTTTAGAGAGCTTCAGAATCCCGATGGTCTCGGTCTTCCCAACGGTCAGAAAACGATGCAGGTGAAGATCAAAGTGACCACCCAGTATGGTCCGGACGGTCGTGCCAGAGAAGTGATCGGCACATTTTCTGACCTCTCCATCGAGACGGCGCTCCTGGAACAACGCCAAAAGGACTTCGCACTAAGTGCGATCGGACAATACCGATCGGATGACGCTACCATTCTGGAAATGAATCCGCGGTTGGCAAGAATCCTCGGGTACGAAACCGCGAAAGAAGTCCAACAACTCAAACTGGACGCGATATATGTAAACCTGGCAGACCGGGCAGCCTGGATCGACAGCATAAAACATGCAGAAAGAGATGAGATCATCATCATCGGATATCAGGCCAGGAAAAAAGATGGTTCCACGATATGGCTGAAAGACCATTGTCGAAAAATACTCAACGCTGAAGGGAACCTCGACTACTATCTCGGGGTGATCGAAGATATCACCCCGCAAAAAGTTGCCGAAGCCGAACAAGCCAAATTGATAGAAGAACTGCGCCTCGCCAACCTGAAACTCGATCAGCTGTCTCAAAAAGACCAGCTTACTGGACTGTTGAATCGAGGAGGCATCACCAGAAAATCGTATGATTTTTTTGAATTTTGTGAACGTCAACAATTTCCATATTCCTGTATCATGTTTGACATCGATCATTTCAAACATGTTAATGACGATTATCAAGGTGAACATCAGGATGGCGATCTCGTTTTGAAGGCAATCGCTGACTGTCTCCGTGACATTCTGCGAGAATACGATGCAGTCTGCAGATACGGTGGAGAAGAATTTCTCCTATATCTTCCGAATCTAACATTGACTGCCGCACAGGATTTGGCAGAAAGACTACGAATAGCGATATCTGAACTGAAATTCGAGTTTATTAACAAGAAAACTTCCAAGAAAGAAAATGTACCAATTACCATCAGTCTCGGAGTCACGGATGTGAAGATGCCTGAAAGCCAAAGATCCTCAGGTGTCCTCAGCCGGGCCGAAGAGCCAGATCAGGAGACAAAGAAAGCCAGAATAACATCAGCCAACCTGGATATATGGCTGGGTGCAGACGTGCCTGCACTGTCTTTGCTTCCTATCCGTACCATAGAAACAAACATAACGATTATGCAGGCCCAACAGAGAGCAGATGCGGCCATGATGAAAGCGAAGAATAATGGCCGAAACCGTGTCTATACCTATGGGACCGGAAGTCAGACTCCCGTCCCCTCCAAAATGGGTACTAATCATCCCGATCCTTCTTAAAGAAAGTGACAGCAGCCATCTAATCTGCTAGTTTCCTTTGCGAACATTCGTGATTGGTTGTATACTAGATAGATTCACCTGTCACCCCGCTGCGCAGGTAGATCGTATTCATCATTAACAAAACAAAAAATGAAAAAGCTCAAAAGTGTAGGCTCATTCTTTTCCGTGCACCGCTGGCTGTTCATCGGACTCGTCATGATCCTCCTGCCTGGTCATCTGTTCACAAGCTACATGGTGACTCGCGGCACCAGGGTTGAAAGCGACAAGCTTCTGCACACAGCTGAACTGGCTGCCGCTGCCCTCGACCCGGTTCAGGTCGCGTTGCCGGAAATGCTTGATGGGGATCAGGGAGCACCAGCCTACACCTCCATAACTGAACAACTCGTCCGGATGTATGGACAGAATACGAATACCCGTTGGTTCTATCTGATGATGATGGACCCGGAGGGACAGATCGTATTTTCTGCTGACTCCATCCCCTGGACTTCATCTGACCATTCACTCCCAGGTGAAATCTATGCCGATGCACCCTCTGAACTCTATGAAGCTTTTTCTGACCACAACGCATTGATCTCAGCCCCTTATAAGGATATCTGGGGCACCCAGGTCAGTGCCTTTGTCCCGATCCTGGATCGCAATGATCAAGTGGCCGCAGTACTAGGCATAGATATCGAAACCCACAGCTGGGATGCTACTCTTGGTGAATACCGCTCGCTGGGTGTTACTATTTGTGCACTGGTCGTACTGCTATTT
>CAYOQW010000179.1:0-3486 GCA_964406175.1 uncultured Candidatus Saccharibacteria bacterium | reverse complement strand
TGGTGCCTACATTGATGTGCGTTTTGCTGCGGTCGAATTTTTCTTTATCTGCCATCCCTGGCCCTCCTAATAAAAAAGACTATGTTGCGTAAGCCATAGTATTTTAAGCGCACAGAGTATACCTGAGTGCTATGAACAGCGCAAGCGGACCTTGACGTATCCCTACTTGGCTTCCACCAGACGGACTTCGGTCTGATCCTGGCGGTGCCCCTGAACGACATGATAGTTGATCTTGGACTCGAATTTCAGGACTCTGATCTTCTTGGCACGGAGATGCCGAACGATCTGAG
The DNA here is from genome assembly GCA_964406175.1 of uncultured Candidatus Saccharibacteria bacterium. GTDB lineage: Bacteria > Patescibacteriota > CG2-30-54-11 > CG2-30-54-11 > CG2-30-54-11 > CG2-30-54-11. Next base: position 3,196 of record CAYOQW010000179.1, on the reverse strand, counting down.
CGCTGACGGACTGTCCCTCAATATAGGGTGTACCTACCTGAACCTTGTCCCCATCGATCGTCATCATGACATGCGGGAACACGACCGTATCGCCTACTTCACCGACCAGACGGTCGAGGATGAGACTATCGCCGGCTGAGGCATTCCATTGTTTGCCCTGCGCTTCAAAAACCAGTTTCATGAACGTCTCCACGTATAAGCTTCGTACAACATTGTAGAATATAAAGAAAAAACCAGTACCTGTCAATCTCGAGAACCATTTGTTTCTCGGTGACCGACCTGAAGTGTCAGGGCAGCGCAGAATATCAAACTCCCACCGGCGGCATCTGGTAGTATTTGAACAGCTCCTCAGCGATCTGGCGGAACACCGGGGCGGCCGCCGTGGAACCCCACCTGAGATCAGGGTGCGTCTGCGGGGTCAGTTTCATCTTCACTAATATGATGAATTTGGGAGCGTCGGCCGGGGCAAAGCCGACAAATGATGCAACAAAGATATCGTCCGAATACCCTGCTTCACCATCTTTTGAAACCTGAGCAGTACCGGTCTTGCCGGCGATATGGTAGCCCGGGACGCCGCCCGGGCGTCCTTCACTCCGTTCCACGACGTTCACCATCATACGGGTGACCTCCTCCGCCACATCCTGCGAGATGACCTGTTTGATGACCTGTGGCTCCTGGTCGTAGGACGCGTCCTCCTGCACCTTGGTCTGTACGACATAGGGTCTCACGAGTCGGCCGCGATTGGCGATCGCGGACACAGCAGTGATGAGCTGCATGGGAGTGACCGTGATGCCCTGCCCGAATCCGCTGGTCGCGGTCAGGATCTCATTCCAGTCCGTGAAGTCATGGATCTCACCGCTGGACTCATACGGCAGATCGATGCCGGTCTTGCCACCGAACCCGAATCCCTGGATATACCGATAGAAATTGTCAGCGCCGGTGCCCTGTGCGATCTGGGCGAGGCAGACGTTGTTGCTGATCTCCAGACAGCCGGAGAGCGTCAGTTCCCCATGACCGAGTTTGTCCCAGTTGCGGATCGGCTTACCGTAGATGACGAGCTCGCCCGGGTCATAGACCGTGTCCCCCATATGGAACGCTTCGGTATCGAGCCCGGTCGCCATGGTCACGACCTTGAACACTGAGCCTGGCTCATAGGGGACGCTGACCGAACTGTTATTGAATATGGTGAACCCCGATTCCATGAAATTGCCATCAGCATCCCGCAGTGATGCGAGATAGTCGTTGGGATCAAAATCAGGATAATTAGCCATGGCCAGGACCGCTCCAGTGACCGGGTCCATGACGATCACCTCACCCTCCTCTGCGGAGGCACGTTCCACGCCGGCCTTCAGTTTTTCCTCGACGATGCGCTGCACGCTCCGGTCGATGGTCAGGATGAGATGTGCGCCGTCGACGGACGGTACTTCTTCGTTGAGCCCGATCGGGATCGACCGGCCGGACGTGTCCTGCTCACGCCTCAGATACCCTGCCGTACCGCTCAGCAGCGCATCATAGTATTTCTCCAGTCCATACTGACCGATACCGTCCTTGTTCACAAAACCCAGGACCTGGGAGAGCATGTTCTTTTCTGGATAGTAGCGCTTCTCCTCCGGGGTCACCACGATGCCCGGCAGCTTCAACGCCTGGATCTGTTCATACTCGACATCTGATACCCAATGCTTCAGCGGGACGTACCCGCTGGCCTTGGCGAGCGAGACGTTCAAGTCCTCAAGCGGCAGCCCCAGGACCGGTGAGAGCGCAAGCGCGGTCTTTTCCTTTTCCTCCACCATCCAGGGGACGGCATAGACGAGATGGAGACTGACGTTCTGCGCGAGCGGCAGGCCGTCCGAGGCCAGGATATCACCGCGGCGGGCAGGAATGATGCGCTGGACCATCCGCTGATCCAGGGCCTGCGCTGATATCTCTGTGTAATGGAGTACCTGCAGATCGACCAGCGTAACACCGACAGAGGCAAAGAGTATGATGAAAAAAGCGGCGACAAATGTCAGCCGCCCCTGCGATGTCCCCTGTCCGTATTGCTTCTTGGGCGCCTTCTGCCCCCACTTCCCCACCGTACCGCCTCCCCTACTGACGGGCCAGGAGTTCCCGGCTTTCGTCCTTCCACCAGAACTGAATCTCTTCTGCCGGCACCATCTGCAGACGTGAGGTCGCTTCGTTCGACACCAGCGTCAAGGCCTTGTGCTGGGAGATCTCGTAGCTCAGCTGCTTGTTATCTTCTTTCAATACCTTGACCGATTTTTCCAGTTCACTGATGCTGTAGCCGGCCATGGTCAGTCGATTCACCTGCAGAAAATACAGGATACTGAGGACACAGGCGAGCACCACTGTCGCGGCCGCCAGGGTCAGGACCCCGAACTGCATCCGCACTTTGACCGCATGACGCCGACGGACCGTTGGAGCGCTTCGCTCTCTTTCTCCCAGGACTGCAACGTACGCCATAGGTTCCCTTTGTTTTTTAGATCTTTTGGGCCGCGCGGAGACGGGCGCTCCGGGCACGGTTGTTTATTTGTAATTCATCCGGTCCAGGTGTAACAGGTTTGTGCGTGAGCACTTTGATCGTCCGGCCGGTCTCGCACCGGCACAGGTCCCGCGGGAGAAAACAGGTACAGATCCCAGAGGCACGTTTGAAAATGTGTTTGACCATACGGTCTTCGAGCGAATGGAAGGAAATGACGACGATCCGACCGCCCGGCTTCAGAAGTGAAATAGCTCCCTCCAGCCCCTTCTGCAGGCTGGCGAACTCCTGGTTGACCACGATGCGGAGCGCCTGAAATACCCGGCGTGCAGGATGCTTGCCTTTTTCCTGAGCCTGCTTCGGGATCGCATACTTGATGACCGTGCTCAGGTCACTTCCGGTCGTGAACGGCTTGCGTGCCCGCTCAGCTATGATGGCGCGGGCAATCGTCTTCGAGAACGGCTCTTCGCCGAACTGACTGAACATGAACACGAGGTCCGCCTCATCTGAATTATTGACGATATCAGCAGCAGTGATCTCACCCTCTCCCCCGAACCGCATATCGAGGCTCGTATCGTCGTGGACTGAAAAGCCTTTCTGACTGTCGAGCAGATCAGAAGAGAGTCCAATATCAAAAAGCACACCGTCACAGCTTTCTATCTGGCAGGACCGCGCATGAGCCGCGATATCTGAAAAATTACCCCTGCTCAGACAGAGACG
>CAYOQW010000178.1:0-3516 GCA_964406175.1 uncultured Candidatus Saccharibacteria bacterium | reverse complement strand
CCGACGACGAGGTCTCGCTGGCACTGGACCACTTCCACCGCACGCTTCGGCCTGGCGGCCACGTGATCTGCAATGTCGCCGCCCTCAGATGGCTCTACTCGACCCACGACCAGGCCTGCAACTGGCGCCGACGGTATCATAGGAGAGAACTCAAGGAGCTGTTCGAGCGGCATGATTTCCAGGTGGAGTTTCTGACCTTCCGGCTGTTCCTCCTGTTCCCGCTGGTCGCCCTGACCAAGCTGCTGGAAAAACGTCACATGAAAACTGACATGAAGGAAAGCCAGGGCGACCTGGAAAAGACCAGCCCGCTGACCAATGCCCTGCTCTACCCGATCATGCGACTGGAGAACTGGCTACTCAATTTCACAAGCCTGCCCTGGGGCTCGTCGCTGTTCGTGGTGGCAAGAAAACTGAAATGAATATCGGCTCGTCAAATACGGCCAACCGAGGATCAATAAACACTCCCAACTCAATATAACTTTCGAATCAGACATAAATCAAAAAACAAAAGAGACGTAGCATTGCTACGTCTCTACAACTACCAATTTCCAGGTTTATAGAGCTACACTCTCACATCATAATCACCGGTCTCGGTATTGACCCGGATGGTGTCACCCTGCTTCACGAACAGCGGTACCGTGATCTGGGCGCCGGTCTCGATGGTGACCTGCTTGGTGGCACCGGTGGCGGTATTGCCTTTGGCGCCAGGGTCGGCTTCGGTGACCTTGAAGTCCATTTTCGGGGGGATGTTCACGTCGACAGGATTGCCGTTCAGGAACACCATCTTGCAGTCCATGTTCTCCTTGAAGAACTTGGCGCGTACACCGATGGATTCCTTGGACAGCGAATACTGCTCAAAATTGTCCTTGAGCATGAAGATGAATGACTCAGGGTCGCTATAGAGGTACTGGCAGTCAAAATAATTGACTTCCGCTTCCTGGATCTTTTCACCAGCCTTGAAGGTCAGTTCGATGGTCTTGTCGCTCATGAGCGCACGGAGTTTGGTGCGGCTGAAGGCAGTACCCTTGCCTGGCTTGACAGCCTGATTGTCGATCACCTTGTATGCGTTGCCATCGATCATGATGACCACACCTTTGTGAATGTCGTTGATCTCCATACGGTGTCCCTATAAATGAAACATTTCGTACCACGGGATCCATACTATATCACCCATGGCATGGCTGTCCAGTAGCAGCATGGCGAGGCGATCAACCCCGAGGGCATTGCCTCCTGAGGGCGGCATACCTGTCCTCAGAGCATCAATAAAGGACATATCGACGGCATAGTCATCCTTGCCCATCGAGACTCTCAGGTCGTGCTCCTCACTGAGCCGCTGGTACTGCTCCTCAGCGTTCGTCAGCTCATTGAAAGCATTGCAGAGCTCCAGCCCCTCCACGAACGCTTCGAACCGCTGAGCGAAGCGGCTATCTGTCGGCGATATGGTGGAAAGCGACGCCTGGGACGCTGGATAGTCGAACAGGATCTCCGGTTTGCCACGACCAAGTCTGGGCTCGACCTCCTGGACGAACAGCCGGGTGATGAGCGAGTCCCAGTCCTCCGACTCGTCAAACAGGTAGCCTCTAGTTTTCATAACTGACTTTAGGTTCTCCGACTTCTCGACTTGATCGTACTTCAGCCCCGCGTACTTCTCCAGTGCCTCGGCATACGACGTACGCTTCCAGGGCAGGGACAGGTCCACTGCTGAACCCTGATAGCTGACCTGAAGCGAATCGTGGAGCTTTTGGGCAACAGAGGCGACCAGCCCTTCGGTATCCCGCATGATCTGTTCATAGGTAGAATTGGCCCGGTACCATTCGAGGATGGTGAACTCTGGGTTGTGCTGCTTGCTCAAAGTTTCCTTGTTGCGGTAACTGCGGGTGACCTGAAATATCTTTTCCATGCCGCCGACCAGCAGCTTCTTCATCGCATACTCAGGCGAGGTGATGAGGTAGGCGTCGGAAGAAGAACCGTTCTCTGCCATGAGCCTGGTTTTGAAAGGGTCCAGGAACGGCTCCATGCTGGGAACATTGACCAGGGTCGGGGTCTCGGTCTCGAGGAACCCCTGTTCCCAGAAGTATTCACGGATATAGCGGACCAGCTGGCAACGTTTTTCCAGCCGTTCCCTCACGTCAGGATTATTCCTGATCCGACGCCAGTTCGGGATGTTCTCCGGTTCAAACATGGACACTCCTGCGTTGAACGCTAACCGCACTGAATATACAACGATTTACACATCCGATGAAGCGACTACCAAAACACCAGCGTGCATGCTATAGTTCGGGAAGTAATTGTTTTTCTGGAGCGAACCATGGCCCTGACCGAAGAAAATGTGCAGCAGTTACGGGGACTCACCGCAGCAGAAGTACTGAGCCAGCGTGAAAAATTTGGTCCGAACGAACTCCCCTCAGGCAAGAAACGGACGATATTCCATATCGCATTCGGAGTGGTCAAGGAGCCCATGTTCCTGCTCCTCGTGGCCTGCGGCACGCTCTACCTGTTCCTCGGAGATATCCAGGAAGCGATCATGCTGCTGGGATTTGTATTCGTCATGATCGGCATCACCATCTACCAGGAAGGCAAGACAGAGAACGCGATAGAAGCCCTCAGGGATCTCTCGAGCCCCAGAGCTCTCGTCATCCGCGACGGTGAGCGAGTCCGCATTGCAGGTCGCGAAGTCGTCACCGGCGACTATATGATCATCACCGAGGGCGACCGTATCGCAGCTGACGGCGTTCTCGTGTGGGGAATATCTGTCTCAGCGGACGAATCCCTGCTCACCGGGGAATCGATCGCGGTGCGAAAGAACCCGACCGATGGCGACCCGAATACCATCGACATGGGACGCCCCGGCGGCGATGACCTGCCCTGCGTCTACAGCGGCTCCATGGTGGTCCAGGGCCAGGGCGTCGTCCTCATCCGGCACACCGGTCTCGCAACCGAGATGGGCAAGATCGGCAAGGCACTCCAGAGCGTCGGCCAGGAAGAGACCCCTCTGCAGAAAGAAACCGGCCGCATGGTGAAGACGATCTTCATGATCGCTATTGCCCTTTGCGCTCTGGTGGTCGTCGCGTCCGCCCTCTCCACCGGCAATATCGTCGAAAGCATCCTGACCGGCGTGACGCTCGCCATGGCTATGCTTCCTGAAGAATTCCCTGTGGTACTGACCATCTTCCTCGCTCTCGGTGCGTATCGTATGTCGCTGAAAAAGATGCTGGCACGCAAAATGTCGGCGGTAGAGACTCTCGGTGCCGCCACCGTGCTCTGTGTAGACAAGACCGGTACTCTCACCCAGAACCTCATGTCGCTGAAGCTGCTCTACACCGAGGGACAGTTCTTTGATCTCGATAGAGCCACCGACCTGCCCGAAGCATTTCACCTGCTCGTCGAGTACGGCATCCTGGCCAGCAAACGCGACCCCTTTGACCCTATGGACAAGGCCCTCAAACAAGTTGGTGATGCCCGCCTCGCACAGACCGAGCATCTGCATCATGACTGGAAGCTGATCCAGGAATACCC